>JACDGO010000002.1 GCA_013821585.1 Sphingomonadaceae bacterium | reverse complement strand
ACCTACATCTCCAATGGCGGGATCGCAGATTATTATGTCCTGTTCGCGCGAACCGGCGAGGCGGCGGGGGCGCGAGGCGTTTCGAGTTTCATCGTCGACGCGGATACCCCGGGCCTCGTGATTGCCGAGCGAATCGAGGTGATCGCGCCGCATCCGCTGGCGACGATCCGCTTCGACGACATGTCGCTCGCGCCCGACGCGCTGCTCGGCGAGCGCGGGCAAGGCTTTCCCCAAGCGATGGCGACGCTCGACATCTTCCGCACCACCGTTGGCGCCGCTGCGCTGGGCTTTGCCCGACGCGCCCTGGACGAAGCCACGCACCGAGCGCTGAGCCGCAAGCTCGGGACCGGCACCCTCGCCGACAATCCGATCACCCAGTCGAAACTTGCCGAGATGGTGCTCGACGTCGAAACCTCCGCGCTCCTGATTTACCGTGCCGGGTGGCTCCGCGATGTGAAGGGTCAGCGCAACAGCCGCGAGGCCGCGCTTGCCAAGCTGCACGCGACGGATAGCGCGCAGGCGGTGATCGACAAGGCCGTGCAGATGTTCGGCGGCCTTGGCGTTACTCGCGGCCAAATCGTCGAAAGCCTGTATCGCGAGGTGCGAGCGCTGCGAATTTACGAGGGCGCCTCGGAGGTGCAGAAAATTGTTATCGCGCGCCAGCACCTAAAAACGTTCGCGACATGAACACGCCATTCGAGGTCAGGCAAAGGTTGCGTTTTGGCCACTGCGATCCGGCCGGCATCGCATACTACCCGCGCTATTTCGAGCTTTGCGATGGCGTCATCGAAGACTGGACCGAGCAAGTAGTCGGTGTGTCTCGGCGCAAGATGCATCTCGAACTGGGCTGGGCACTTCCAACCGTCGATCTCAATGCGCAATTCGTGGCGGTGAGCGTGCTCGGGGACTGGCTCGATTTCTCCCTGACCGTAACCGCCGTCGGGCGCAGTTCGGTCGCGCTGGCGTTAAGCGCATCTTGCGGCGGCGAAGCGCGGTTCGACGTTCAGTATAAGCAAGTCCTCATCGACAGCCGCACCACAAAATCAATCGCCTGGCCCGACGAGTGGCGAGCGCGAATATTGGAGAGCGTCAATTGACCAATCACCAGACGCTGCAGCCCCCCGGCTGGCCCCGGCCGAAGGGTTACGCCAACGGCATCTCGGCGCGAGGCCGCATGGTCTTCACGGCGGGAATCATCGGTTGGGACGAGCATGAGCAGTTCCCCGCGACCGACTTTGTCGGCCAGGCGCGGCAGGTGTTTCACAACACGCTTGCCGTGCTGGCCGAAGCCAGCGCCGGCCCTGAACATATCGTGCGCATGACATGGTACGTCACAAGCCGCGACGAATATGTCGATGCCGTGCGCGACGTGGGCACCGCCTATCGGGAGATCATCGGGCGTCATTATCCCGCGATGGCGGTGGTCGAAGTGACCCGGCTGGTGGAGCCCGCGGCGAAGCTCGAAGTCGAGACAACCGCGGTGGTGCCGGAAGAATGACCACCGAGCCTGTCGACACGTTCATCCGCGACCGGCTCCCCCCAGCCGACCAGCAGCCAGAGTTCCTGTTTGACCTGCCGGAGTTCGATTATCCCGAGCGGCTCAACGCCGCTGTCGAGCTGATCGACAAGGGCGACCCCAATGCGCTCGCCGTTCTCAACGACTCCGGCTCGTGGACCTACCGCCAGATGAGCGATTGGTCGGACCGGATCGCGCGCCTGCTCGCGGAAGACGAAGCGCTCGTCCCCGGCAACCGCGTTCTGCTTCGAGGACCGAATTGCGCGACGATGTTCGCAGCGTGGCTGGGCATCCTCAAAGCCGGCGGTGTCGTCGTAGCGACCATGCCGATCCTGCGTGCCGGCGAGATCAGGACGATCATCGATCGCGCCGAGGTCAGTCACGCGATTGTCGATAGCCGCTATCTCGACGACTATCGAAGCGCCGCCGGAAGCGCCGCGAAAACACCGAAACTTGTCACCTATGACGGTGACTCGGGGGGCGAATTGGAGGACCGGCTGCGGCGAGTCGCGCCGGGGTTCAAGGCAGTGGAAACCCACCGTGACGATGTCGCGCTCGTGGCCTTCACCTCGGGCACCACCGGTCGTGCGAAGGGCTGCGTCCAGTTTCACCGCGACGTCCTCATTCCCGCCGACGGGTTCGCCCGGCATATCCTGCAGCCCCAACCAGGCGACCGCTGGGCCTGCTCCGCCCCGATCGCGTTCACCTTCGGCCTCGGCATGTTGCTGATCTTCCCGTGGCGCTTCGGGGGCACCGCGGTTACCGTCGAACAGCCGGGTCCCCGAGCGCTGCTCGAAGCCGTCGAAAAGTATCGCGTCACCACGCTCGCCACCGCGCCGACCGCCTACAAGGTAATGACCGGGATCGTCGACGAGCATGACATTTCGACCCTGCGGACCTGCGTTTCGGCCGGCGAGCATTTGCCCGTCGCGACGTGGCACGCGTGGCACGAGGCGACCGGACACCGCCTCATCGACGGCATCGGCGCGACCGAGATGATGCACATCTTCATCTCCGCATCGGGCGACGCGATCCGCCCCGGTTCGACCGGCAAGGCCGTGCCGGGCTACCGAACCGCCGTACTGGACGAGGACAACGCGTTTCGCCCGTCGGGTAGCGGGCGCCTCGCCGTCAAGGGACCGACCGGCTGCCGCTATTTCGATGACGAGCGGCAGCGGGATTATGTCGTCGCCGGCTGGAACATCACGGGCGACACATTCAGGATCGACGACGACGGCTATTGCTGGTTCGTCGCCCGGTCTGACGACATGATCATCTCGTCAGGCTACAATGTCGCCGCGCCGGAAGTCGAAAACGCCCTGCTCCTGCATCCGTCGGTCGTCGAATGCGCGGTGGTCGGCGTGCCCTGTCCCGAGCGCGGCCAGAAAGTGAAGGCGTTCGTCATCCTTGCCGGGAGTATCACCGGCGATGCCGTGCTTGCGAAGGCACTGCAGGACCAGGTCAAGGCGGCCATCGCTCCATACAAATATCCGCGCGAAATCGAATTCGTAGCGGAACTGCCCAAGACGCTGACGGGCAAGCTGCAGCGGTTCGCCCTCCGGCACAAGGCAAGCTCATGAACCACGATGCCATCGCCACCCTGGTTTATCGCTATTGCCGCGCGCTCGACCGGCTCGATGCCGACTTGCTCCGCTCGGTCTTCCATCCCGGCGCCGAGATCGACATGGGCGCGATTTACCGCGGCGGGGTCGACGGCTTCATCGACGTGGCGATGGGCTTCATGGGCTCGATGGAATCGACCCGGCACTGCGTCTCGAACCTGCTCGTCGAGGGCGACAAGGTCGAGGCATATGTCGATGCCTGGCATCTTCTCCCGGGACCAACCGAGTTGATCGTGCGCGCCCGCTACCTCCAGACCGTGACCGAGCACAACGGCGCAATGGCCATCGCGCGACACGCGGAGGTCATCGATTTCGGGACGCAGCGCCCAGTGAATACCGGCTGGTTCGCCGGGGAAATCGGCCTGCCGAGAGGATGTCGCGGGCGCGACGATCCCAGCTACGCCGCAGCGTAGTCGCTCCAATGGCCGAGCATATGCTCGACCGAGCGCAATGCCACCGCCATCAGGCTGAAGGTCGGACTGGTGCCCCCGGTCGACGGAAACAGGCCGGAGCCGCCGATGACGATGTTGGCGATGCCGTGGACCCGGCCATAGGCATCCGTCACCGAATCCACCGGATCTGCCCCCATGATGGTGCCCCCGCCAAGATGGCCCGAGACCATCGGCGCGCTCCATTTCTCGAGCGCCCCCGCCGCCTGCATCACCGCCAGCCCTTCGTCGATGCAGTGCCGCCACATCGTCGGCATCTGCGTCCCGAAATTGTGGAGGATCTTCGCTTTTGGCATTCCGAACGCATCGTTATCGCCGCTCAGCGTCACGCGGTTGTCCGGGTTGGCGAGCTGCTCGATCATCGCCACCGAATTGGCGATGTGGCGGCTAGCGCGCCTGATGAAGTCGTGCAGCGGTTGCCCGATCAGATCGCCCCGCGAGATGGCGATGCCGAAGATGTCGTTCGGCTTCATCGCCGGCGCAATCTGCCACTGATAGCTGCCGAACGGCGCGCCCGGCCGTTCGCCATACAGCGCCCGGTGCATCAATTGCCCGGCCGAAACGCCCATGTGCGGCTCGGTCTCCTCGGCGAACAGGCCGTAGGTTAGCGCCACCCCGTCGAGCATGAAGTTGCGCCCAACCTGGTCGGTGTCGTTTCCCGCCCCCTTTGGCCACTCGGCGGCAGCGGAGTTGAGCAGCAAGCGCGGGTTTTGCACGCCCGAGGCCGCCAGCACCACGACATCGGCGTGCTGGATGATCCGGCGCCCCTTCTCGTCGGCATATTCGACCCCCGCGGCGCGGGCCTTGGCGCCCGGTACGATCCGCAGCACGGTCGCGCGCGATTGCAGCTTCGCCCCGGCCGCCTGGGCCTGCGGGAAATAGGTCGCGAACGGATTGGCGAGGGCCAGGATCGGGCAACCCGCATCGCACCACCCGTCATACTGGCACGGCGGCCGGTTGTTATACCACTTGGTGTTAATCGCGGCGGGCAGTGGTGCGACCGGCAGCCCCAGCTTCTCGAAGCCGCGCGCCAGGATTCGCCCCTGCCCGAAGGTCTTCATCCCAGGCATCGGATACGCGTCGCCGGGCGGGCGCCAGTGTTCCTTCGTCGCATCGCCCGAAATCCCCACGTCCTTCTGGATCTGGTCGTACCACGGGCGCAGCTCGTCATAATCGAACGGCCAGTCACGGCCCATCCCGTGCAGGCCGCGCAGTTTGAACGAATCGCGCGGCATGCGCGGCCAGGTCGCATAATGGTGCAGCGCAGAACCGCCGAAGCCCCACCCGGTGTTCAGATTATGCGGGAAACTATGGTGGTCACCCTGGAAGTCGACATTGGGGCCGCCCCATTTCAGGCGGCGCGCCCAGATCTGCGAGCTGGTGAGATCGGCCGCGGTCCATGGCGGCCCGGCCTCGAGCACCACCACCGACTTGCCAGCACCGGCCAGCTTGGCGGCATAGAGCGATCCGGCGGCCCCGGCCCCGACAATGACAACATCGACTTTGTCTGGAGCCTTCGTGCCGCTCACCAGTCCTTTTCCGGCTCGATATGCGCCATGTACGGAATCCCGAGCTTCTCGAACCCGGCGCGGGTGCCATAGACGACGTCGACCGCGTCGCTGCGCGTGACGAAATAGAAGAGTTGCGATGGGGGGCCCTGCCAGCCGCGCGGCTGTTCCCGCCCCATCGCGACGACGAGCTGTTCGGCGGCCTGCGCGGGCAACTTCACGAACGGCTGGCCATGTGCCGCCTTGGCCGCCCCGTCCATCGCCGCGAGCCCGGCTCGGTAAAAATCGAGGTAAGGCGGCGCGACGTCCATGTAGCGAACCATCAACAGGCTTTCCGGCGATGGCACCGACAGGTGATGATCAACGAAATTCACGATCCCCGCCTGGTCGGCGCCCGGCAGCAGAATGTCGCCAAGCCGCCCCAAAATGTCGGCCTCGGCACTATCGAGGCTGGTCAGCGGGACGCCGCGATGCTTCGCTTCGGCCGGCGTGAGATGCTCAGTGCGATCGCCGATCACGAACGGCAGCACGCCGAGACCGATGGCGGCGGTGCCGGCGGCTGCGCCAATCAACAGGGTGCGTCGGGTGGGTTGCATGAAATCTCCACCCTCATAGAAGGGATCGCTGCCACACCGCGCAAATAGCTAATATGACGGTCGGCATCACTCGTTATTATGCCCCGAGCGTGGCGCGACCGGCCAAACTAGCGCCGGGATGACCGATCAAGTCAGGAGGCCGCGATGAATGGTGAGCAACGGAAATTCGTCTGGATCCAGCAGGCCGTTTCGGCGGTGCTGAACGCGCTCGTCAGTGCGCTCTTCGTGTGGGTGATGTTCGGCGGGCTGACGGCAGTCGAGCTGTGGGGAAAGACCGGCCTGGCGTTCGATCTGGTGCCGACGACGTTCATGATCACGCTGATGACCGCGGTTGCCCTCACGCTCGTCACTCGTGCGGCGGTGCGCAATGGACAGGTGCCGCCGCTCGCCACCAGCGGCTTGCCCCTCCCCCGTCATTTGCTGCTGAGAGCGCCGCTGCTCGCGTTGGCCGCGACTATGACCTTGGTGCCACTGTCTGTGGGTGTGCTGCGCTCAACCTGGCATGGCGACTGGAGCTATGGCGCCGTGATGATCTTCAAGATTGCCTATGGCGTCATGCTCGGCGCGATCATCACGCCGATCGTGATCAAGGCTGCGCTGGCAGATCCGGCATCGACCGTCGCTACATGATCACGCCGGACCAGCCCTCCCGCTACAGAGCACCATAGGGCGCTTAGAATTTCGCTCCGAGCTCGATACCCCACTCCGCCGGCGGCGACACTTGCGCGAAGGCGACGCCCAGCACTTTGCGGACGTCCTGGACGTTCGAGTAATAGCGTTTGTCGGTTACGTTCGTCCCGAACGCGGCGACGGTGTAGCGGTTGCTCGGATCGGTGTAGGTCGCGCGCAGGTTGAGGAGACCGATGCCTGGCTGCCGCTCGAGCGGTTCGTTGGTCGCGCCGTACCAGACGGTGCTTCGGTGGCTGAAGTCGGCCCGAAGATCGAGTTTGCCGCTGGTGCCGAGGTCGACTCGGTAATTGCCACCGACCGCCATGTTCAACTTCGGAGTCACCGGCAGATGGGCGTTAAGGGCCACGCCTGCGCGCGGGTCGATCCTGGTATATTTGTCGTGGTTATAGCCGACATTGGCATAAAGCGTCAGCGAATCGACCGGGCGCGCAGTCAGCTCCAGCTCGAATCCGGTAATGCGATTGCGTCCCGCATTGGCATTGTTGAAAAACCCGTTGGCGGGGTCAAGCACCAGCAGCTGGATGCCGTCATAGATCGAATAGAAGGCCGCGCCATTAAGCCGCAACCGCCGTCCCATCAGGTCGGACTTGAAACCGACTTCATAGGCCGTGAGTGTTTCGGGATCATAGGGCAGGATGGGATCGAACCCGCCGCTGCGATTGTTTGACGGCCGACCGTTGAAGCCGCCCGATTTGAACCCGCGCGAGTAAGACGCATAGAGCAGCAAGTCGCGCGTCGGCTTGTAATTCAGCCCCAGCTTCGGGGTGAATTCAGACCACGTCCCCTGGTAGCTGGTCGGCACCGTCAGGAACGGATTGCGCGGGGAGAGTGTGGGCAGGATGATTGGCGGGATGCCGAACAGGTTGAACACATTGCCGGTATTATCGAGGAAGAAATCGAAGTCCTGCTTCTTCTGCTCGTGCGTGTAGCGCCCGCCGACGATGAGGGTCAGCTCGGGCGTGATGTGGGTTTGGGTGTGGGCGAATACCGCCCATGAGCGGATGCCCAATTGGAACACCTGGTTGTTGCGCAGGCAGCTGCCGGCGTTGCGAATTGGGAACGGGGTTCCCGAATTCCCGCCCAGGCAGATCGAATTATTATTGTCGATATGCTCCTTGTAGCCATAGAGCCCGACCAGCCAGTCGAATCGTTCGTTGAACGACTTGCCGAGCAACTGGAGCTCGCCCGACAGCTGGTGGGTGTGTGTATCGAAGAAACTCTCGTAAATCCGGTATCCGGTTCCGTCGAAGTCGTTTTCGACATGCTGGCCGACTTTGCGATAGGCGACGATCGCCTTGACCGCGAAAGCCTTCGGATCGCCCCATTCGACTGTCCCCGACACGCCCGAAGTGTCGAGGCGATTGCGGCCGGCGATGGACTGGAAATTCTTGTCAATGTCGGTCGATGTATCGGCCAGCAGATCGCACGGGAACGGAACGCCGAGCGGTGTCGTTCCGCATGGCGACACCGGGCTCACGATTCCGACCGGGGCCGTGGCCGGCGCGGTGCCGATAAGAATAGTATGCGCCGAGGTGCCGCGCCCACGCATAGCATCGCCAGACAGCGTGAATTTGATCTGGTCGGCCGGAGTCCACACCGCTTTCGATCGAAATTGCAAATTGTGCACGTCGCCAAAGGTCTTGCCAGTGTAGACGTTTTTGCCCCAACCGTCCTGGTTGCGGGTCGACACCGACGTGCGGATCGCCAGCTCCTTTGAAAGCGGCGTGTCGATCGAGACGAAGCCGTCATAGCGATTGCGGCTGCCCCCCGTGATGCGGCCTTCCACGCCGAAGCTGTGCGACGGATCGCGCGACGTGATGCTGATCGCCCCGCCAATCGTGTTTCGACCGAACAGCGTACCCTGTGGCCCGCGCAGCACTTCCACCCGGGACACGTCGGCGGTGTCGAGCGAAGCGCCCTGGAGGCGGCCGAGATAGACACCGTCGATATAGACACCGACGCCCGGATCGTTGGCGGGATTGGAATCGAGCTGGCCAATGCCGCGAATGAAGAAGAAGGCGTCGTTGCCGCCGGTCGGACCCGAGGTGCGCGACAGGTTGGGGGTGATCGACGCGAGGTCGCCGACGGTCTGGGTCGACAACGCCCGCAACGACTCGCTGTTGAAGGCGGTGACCGCGATCGGCACGTCCTGCAACCGCTCTTCGCGGCGCGTGGCGGTGACGACGATGTCGGCGATCCCCGAATTGTCGCTGGCCCGCGCTTGCGGATTCGCCGGCGCGTTCGGCGCGGCGACCTGTGCGTGGACCGGCGCGAGCGGCAGCGCATTCGCCAGCGCGAGTGCCGATACTCCGGCTAGCCGACGACCGAGTCTTTTCGCCATGTCACCCTCCCATAGGTGCGCTTCCTTGACGGAAGCTTGTGCCCTTTCCGTCATGTCCCAAGAGTGGAGACCCTTCGTAACCCAGATAATCAGCGCATCCTCATAACAGGGGGTTATCCCTTGCCGGCGCGGCGACGCTCGCACCACTCCGCGATCGTCGTCGTGGCGGGCCCGAGCAGTTGGTCGGCAAGCCCCGTGTCGCCGGTCTCCGGAATGCGTGGAAAAGCGTCGAACAGCGCTACCGCGATCTTCAGGCCGCCATTGTTCGTGACGCCGCCGATCAAACGCAGCGGCCACAGTGGCATGTGCCCCATCGTAACGTCTGGGCGTATCAGCCGGACATAGGTCGTCAGCGCCTGCTCCATGGTCAACGGCTGCGGGCCGTGGAGTGTCAAGGTCAGGTTAGTCGCCTGGTCGCAGCGGAACGCCGCGGCGACCTGGCCGGCGTAATCGTCGGCCGCGAGATAATGATAGGCGAGCGGCTGCCGACCCAGGATGATCGCCCGCCGGCCGCGCACGAACAGGTCGAGTGACTCCATGAAATGGCTCGCACGCAAGATGGTGTACGGCACTCCCGACGCGCGGATTGCGGCTTCGGCCGCCTGCTTGATCCGCACCGGAAGCAGCCGCGGAGACGCCGTCTCGATCCCCGCCCCCGAAAGATAGGTCAGCCGTTCGACCCCGGCAGCCTTTGCCACTCGAGCCGTCAGGCCGGTCCCCTCGACCTCGACGGCCCGCAACTCAGCCGGCGTCGTACCCTTCAGATTGACGTGCACGAAGCGGCATCCCTCGACCGCGCCGCGCAGCGCGCCTGGATCGCGCACGTCCCCCGCCACATAGTCAAACCCGTCTCCGAGCATCGCACGGGCTGCGTCCGGAGCGCGGCACAGCACGCGCACCCGATACCCGTCGCACAACAACCGAACCGCGACCGGCTTGCCGAGCATGCCGGTCGCGCCAATCACCAATACCGTGTCAGTCACGCTTTCCCTCCCTCGCGAAGAGGCGAGACTAGTCCCGCCCATCCGGCGCACAACCGAACTTCGCCGGGCCGCGCCATAACTCCCGGGATGGACCCGCGGCATTTTTAGACATGGCAGCCGCCCGCTTGGGGGTTAACATCGAGGAATGGCAGGGATGGTTCACGACAAGCGCGACGTGGCGATCATGGGGGCGGGTGCCGCCGGCAGCCTGCTCGCCGCGCGCCTCGCCGCGGCGGGCAAATCGGTCGTGGTGCTCGACGCCGGCCCGCCGTGGGAGTTGTCCGATCTGACCAGCTCCCAGATCTGGGCGCGTCGCCTCAAATGGGGCGGGTCGCCGGTGCTCCAGGACGGTCGCGACCGCGTCGGCTACAACATGGCGGTAGGCTGGGGTTTCGGTGGCTCTGCCCTCCACCATTATGCCGGCTGGCCGCGCCTTCACCTGGCCGATTTTCGAATGCGATCGGAGAGCGGCCAGGGGCTGGACTGGCCGATCGACTATGACGAGCTTCGTCCGTGGTACGATGAGATCCAGACCGAGTGCGGCATTGCCGGCGATGCCCAGGCCGAGACCTGGCGCCCGCCCGGCGCGCCCTATCCGATGCCCCCACACAAGGTGACGAAGCAAGGCCGCATCCTTGCTCGCGGGTTTGAAAAACTCGGGATGCACGTTTCCCCGGCGCCGATGGCAATCACTTCGATCTGGTACAAGGGGCGGCCGCCGTGCCAGTACGACGGATGGTGCGACGCCGGGTGCCCGATCCAGTCGCTGCTCAACCCGCTCGTGCTGCACAAGCCCGCGGCGGAGAAAAGCGGGGCCGAGTTCCGCGCTTACGCCGCCGTTACGAAGGTCGAAACCGACGCGCAGGGTCGCGCGACCGCGTTCTATTATTCCGACCAGACCGGCGCCCGCCACGTCCAACCGGCAAGCCTCATCATCCTCGCCGGGGCTGCCGTTCAGAACGCGCGGCTGATGCTCGCGTCGACCGGCGAGCGCCACCCCAATGGGCTCGGCAATGGCGCGGACCTCGTCGGCCGCTACTTCAATATGCACGCCCTTTCGAACGCCTACGGGCTGTTCGCGGAGGAAACCGAATGCCATCTCGGCATGACCGCCGGGGTGCTGATGTCACAGGACGGCTACCCGAAACAGCGGTCCGGGCCGTTCGGAAGTTACACCTGGGGCATCGCTCCGGCCGTCAAGCCGAATGACCTGATCGGCATCGGCAACACGCGCCCCGACATCATCGGTAACGCGCTGCACGATTTCCTCAAACGCGCCAGCCGCCACCTCGGCACGATCAACGGCATCGTCGAGAATATTGCGCAGGCGAACAACCGCATCACCCTCGCAGCGGAGACGGATCGCAACAGCATGCCGCTGGCGCGCGTCACCCATAATGTCGCGCCGGACAGCCGGGCGCTGTGGGCCCATGCCAATGACGAGGGCGTGCGCGTGATGCGCGCCGCCGGCGCGACCGAAAGCTGGGTCGTCCCGATGCCGGTCTATTCGCATGTTGCCGGCGGGACGATCATGGGCGTGGATGCCGCGACCTCCGTCACCGACAGCTACGGCCGGGTCCACGACGTCGCCAACCTGCTCGTCGCGGGTGGCGGCCTGTTTCCCACGATCGGCGCGGTCAGTCCAACTTTCACCGTGCTGGCGCTCGCCGCGCGGGCGGCGGATCGAATGGCCAATAACTGGTCGGATTTCGTCGCGTGACCGACCGCGATAGGGCCGCGAGATTCGCCGACGCGCGGCGCACCGGCGAAGAGCTGGCCGACGCCGAGCCGCTGGAACTCGACCGCGGCTATGCGATCGCCGACCAGCTCGCCGAAAACATGCCGCAGGTGGTCGGCTGGAAGGTCGGCGCGACCAGCCCAGCCGGCCAGTCCTTCCTTGGCATATCCGAACCGATCTGGGGCCGGGTATTCGACGGAGGGCTATGGACCGCGCCGGCCGACGTCGACCTCCACGGCGATCGACCGGCGGAGGCCGAGCCCGAGATCTTCGTCCGCATCGGCACGACGCCCGACGGCGAACTGCGTCCCGTCGACATCGCGGCCCTCCATCTCGGCATCGAGCTCAATCGGCCGAGCCGACCCGACGCCCTAACGCTCGGCGCGGGGTTCATCGTTGCCGACAATGCCGCCAACGTCGGGCTGGTGATCGGCGACGCGTTCCCCACCTCGGCCCTCGCGACCCCGACCGACGTCACAGTCCGCCTGCTCCGCAATGGCGAGCTCGTCTCGACTGGCGACGCGGCGGCGGTCCTCGGCGACCCGCTCGAGGCTGCCCGGTGGCTGGTGAGAAAGCGAGCGTGCAGCGAGCGGCCGGTTCGCGCCGGCGACTGGATTGCGACCGGCGCGATGGCGCGCTCGGCGACCTTCGCAATCGGCGATGAGGTCATCGCCGACTTCGGTGCGTTGGGCACTCTTCGCGTTGGCCGTGTGCCATCGTCAAGAAGTTATGACAGGTGACGGCGAATGAAGGAGAGCGCGCCGCGATCGGACGGCTAACCTTTCGCCGAAGCGGGAGAAAATCATGCTGATTGACAGAGTGGAAGAGCGCTGGATCGCGGTTTTCGAGCGGGCCTTCCGCCTGTCGAAGGTCAATCCCGGCGACAGCGTCGCGATCTTATCGGAAACCCAGTCGCGGCCGGTCAACGTCCATCTGGCGGAGCTGGCATTGCTGCGCATCGGCGCCGAGCCATTCCACCTGGTGATGCCGTCACCGCCCCAACACTCGCCGGTGCCCGTGCGTTCGACCGGCTCGTCGCATTCGATCGCCGGCAACCGCCCCGTTATCGAGGCGCTCAGTCGCGCGACGATGGTCGCCGACCTGACCGTCGAAGGGCTGATGCATGCCGAGGAGACCCCTGAAATCCTCGGCGCCGGTAGCCGCATCCTTTACATCAGCAATGAGCATCCCGACGCGCTCGAACGGCTTGCGCCTGACGAGACGCTGATCCCGCGCGTGCTCAAGGGCCGCGACATGATGCGCGCAGCCAAACGCATGACCGTCACCTCGCCCGCCGGCACCGACCTGTCGGTCGTCCTCGAAGGCGCGCGCATCGGCGGGAACCTCGGCGCGGCGTACGATCCGGGGACGCTGGCCACTTGGCCGGGTGGTATCTGCAGCTGCTTTCCTGCGCTCGGCACCGTCAACGGGACCGTCGTGCTCGACGAAGGCGACATCAACATCACCTTCAAGCGCTACCTCGAAAAGCCCGTCCGATTGCGCATCGAACACGACTATGTAGTCGCGGTCGAGGGCGTCGGGCTCGATGCCGACCTGACCCGCGAATATTTCGATGCATGGAACGACCCCGAGGCCTATGGTACCAGCCATGTCGGCTGGGGCATGAATCCGCGGGCGCGCTGGGAATCGATGATGATGTACGACAAGGCGCATACCAACGGGATCGAACAACGCGCATTCGCCGGCAACTTCCTGTTCTCGACCGGCGCCAATCCCTTCGCCAATCGCCACACGCTCGGCCACTTCGATCTGCCGATCCGCCACTGCACGATCAGCCTCGATGACAAGCCGGTTGTGATCGGCGGCAAGCTGGTGCCGGAACTGGCATGAGTTTGGTAGCCAATACGCTGGTTTCGACCGAGCGGATTGGGCCGGCGCCATCGCTTTGCGTCGATCGGGCCGGCGATGGCCAGCTCCTCCTGTTCCTCCACGGCATCGGCGGCAACCGCGGGAACTGGACCGCGCAGCTGTGCCATTTCGGACGCCGCTTCACCGCTGTTGCGTGGGATGCCCGTGGTTATGGCGACAGCGACGATTATGATGACGCGCTGGCAATGGCCGATTTTAGCGACGACGTGATCCGCGTCGCCGACCACTATGGCGCCCGGCGCATCCACCTCGTCGGCCTGTCGATGGGCGGCCGCATCGCGCTCGATAGCTGGCGCCGCTTTCCCGACCGGATCGCCAGCCTGACGCTGGCCGACACGAGTGCCGGATCGAAGGAGACCCAGGCCCCGGGTAAGGTCGAGGTATTCCTCGCCGCAAGGCGCGCGCCGTTATTGGCCGGGCAGACACCCGCCGAGCTTGCCCCGGTCCTCGTCGAGCAGATCATCGGCCCCAACATCGGCGCCGTGCAAAAGACCCATTTGACCGACAGCCTCGCCGCCTTGCACTCGGCCTCCTATCTCAAGACGCTCGAAATGGTGACCCGATTCACTGACTTTCCCGATTTCGCGACGATTGACGTACCGACGCTCGTAATCGTCGGCAGCGAAGACCGGGTGGCGCCGCCGCAGGTCGCTCGCGCCATGACCGACGCGATTCCGGGCGCGCGGCTCGAGGTCATCGACGGCGCCGGGCACATCTCGAATGTCGAAGCGCCGGACGAGTTCAACCGGGTGCTCGACCATTTCTTGGCGAACGCCGAGTGAGCCGCCGGATCGTCCTTCGCGCTTTTCCGGCCGGTGCCCCAACCGCCGCCGACTTTGAAATAGTCGATGGCAGCGCCCCTACGCTCGCCGACGGCGAGGTGCTGCTCGAGGTCACACATCTGTCGATGGATCCCTTCCCGCGCCTCAGGATGTGCGACAAGCCGATGGCCGGTCCGCCGATCCGGCCGGGCGAGCTGGTCGACAGCCGGGGCATCGGCCGCGTGCTCGAATCGCGCCATCCCGACTTCCACGCCGGCGACTATGCCGCGGGCGATGTCGGCTGGCAGGAACAGGTGGCGTTGCCCGCCGATCGCCTGCATAAGCTCGACCTCTCGCTCGGCCTACCGCAGCAGCATCTCGGCATACTCGGACCGTCGGGCTTAACCGCTTATTTCGCGACCCATGAAGTCGGCCGCCCGCGCGATCGTGAGACGGTTCTCATCGCGCCCGCAGCCGGATCAGTCGGATCGCTCGCCGGGCAGATCGCCGCGCTGGACGGCGCCAGGGTCATCGGCGCCGGGCGCGGGGACCGCCAATGCGCGGCACTGGTTGACGAACTCGGATTCGGCGCAGCGATCGACAGCGACCAGCCGGCGGAGCTCGATCGAGCCGCTCCCGACGGAATCGATCTGTTTATTGACGGTGTCGGCGGCGCGCTTCATGATGCCGTATTGGCCCGCCTCAATCCGCGCGCGCGAATTGTCCTGCTCGGCTTCATTTCATCCTACAATGACGACGCCCCGCCGCGCTATGGCAATGCGGCGTCGATCCTGTTTCGCCGCGCGCGGATGGAGGGCTTCCTGCTCGCCGACTGGGAACCGCGTTTCGCCGACGCTCGACGCCAGCTTTCGCGGTGGCTCGAAAGCGGGGCAATCCGACCCGTCGAGTCCCTCTGGCATGGGTTGGACCAGGCGCCTGCCGCATTCGCATCGCTGTTTGCCGCCGCGCCGCCGGGCAAGCAGATCGTGATTTTATGAGCCGCAGGAGAATGGATCGATGAACGCCCAACAGCCGGTCGCCGACAAGATGCGCGCCATTTGCCTCGCCGGCTATGGTGGCCCCGAGCAGCTCCGGCTCGAGGAAGTCCCGTTGCCGCCGATGATGCCCCATAATGAGGTGCTGATCGAGGTCCATGCAGCGGGGGTCAACCCGTTCGACAAAAAGCTGCGCCAGGGTTGGATGCACCAGCTGTTCCCCTGTGCACCAGGCCACATCCTCGGCAACGACGTGTCCGGTGTGGTCGTTGCCCGCGGCTTCGACGTGTCAGAACTGGACATCGGCGACCGGGTCTATGGCCTGCTCGATCCGATGCGCCCGGGCGCCTATGCCGAATATGCCGTCGCTCCGGCCTGGACAGTGCGCCGGATGCCGGCCAATCTGAGCTTCGAGGAAGCGGCCACGGTGCCGATGGCGGCGTGCACCGCGTGGTACGGTCTCGTCGACCTCGCCCATGTCGGCCCCGGCATGCGCGTGCTGATCCATGCCGGCGGCGGCGGTGTCGGTTCCTTCGCCATCCAGATCGCGAAGCACTTCGGCGCCCATGTGGTCGCGACCGCCTCGCCGGAGAAGGCTGGTTACGTCCGCTCGCTCGGGGCGGACGAAGTGATCGACTATACGGCGACAGACTTCGTCGAGGCCACCCGCGATATTGACATTGTCCTCGACCAGATCGGCGGCGAAACCAACCTCAAATCCTACGAAGTGCTGAAGCCCGGCGGCACGCTGCTCGTCATCCTGCGCGGCGATGAGGTCGAAATGGCCAATCGCGAGCGGCTGATGGAGAAACATCACGTCACGACGAAGGTCGTGGCGTTCAGCTCCCGTCCGGACATTCTCGACCAGATGCGCCCCCTGTTCGAAAGCGGTGCCCTCAAAGTGCCGAAGCTGACCGTGTTGCCGCTCGATCAGGCAGCTGATGCGCATCGCCAGATCGACACCGGCAAGACGCTCGGCAAGATCGTTCTGAAAGTCCGCTCATGATCGCCTTCGAACTGACCGAGGAACAGGCGCTGCTCCAAAGAACCGCGCGCGCTTTCGCGCAGAATGAGATCCGGCCGCTTGTTGAGCGCGTCCATCGCGAAGGCGATCCCGAGGACCCGTGGCCGTTGGTCCGTCCCCTGGTCGAAAAGGGGGCCGCCCTTGGTTTCACGCGCATCTTCCTTCCAGAAGCGCAGGGCGGCTCGGGTGGATCCTGCGTCGACGCGGTGCTGATGCTCGAAGAACTCGGCGCGGCGGATGTCGGCATCGCTGCGGATTATTTTGCGCTCAATGCAACGATGCCGCTGATGATGATCAGGGCCGGCCGAGAAGAGCAGGCCGCAAACCTCATGAGCTCGGTTGCGGAGCGCCCGTTGACGATGTTCGCCGGCGCTCAAAGCGAACCCGACGTCGCGGGGTCCGAGCTGATGACCGGCGGGATGGACCCGGCGGCCGGACCGAAACTGTCCGCCGTCCGCGATGGCAACTCGTGGGTGCTGAATGGCCGCAAGTCCGCGTTTGTGACCAACGCCGGCGTGGCCGACCATTATTTCATTATCGCCCGCACCGCTCCCGACCAGCCCGCCTTCAACGGCCTGTCCATCTTCCACGTCCCCGCTGGAACTCCGGGTTTTTCGACCGGCTCACGCACCCGGCTAATCGGCTGGCCGCTGACCGAACATGCCGAGCTTGTGTTCGACGACGTGCGCATCCCCGCTACGCAGATGATCGGGCCGGAGAATGGCGCGGGCATGGTCTTTGCCGGCATGCCCGAAATGGGGATCTGCCTCGCCGCCTGCTTTGTCGGCCTGGCGCGCGCATCCTACGACTATGCCTTGCGCTACGCTCGCGAACGCAAGAGCGGTGGGAAACCGATCATCGAGCATCAGGCGGTCGCGCTGAAAATCGCCGACA
Organism: Sphingomonadaceae bacterium; assembly: GCA_013821585.1. GTDB lineage: Bacteria > Pseudomonadota > Alphaproteobacteria > Sphingomonadales > Sphingomonadaceae > Sphingomonas_O. The sequence continues at coordinate 5,046 of JACDGO010000002.1, read as the reverse complement.
TGGCGGTCGATGTCCATTCGGCGCGCCTGCTGGTGTGGGATGCCGCCCGCGCCTGTGCCACCGACCCGCGCGCCGCCGCCATGTTCAAGGGCCCTGCCGCCAAGACCGCCGCGGTCGACGCGGCCATCGCCAATGCGCAACGCTGTGTCGAAATCCTCGGCGGTTACGGCGTGGCGCGCGAATATGAGGCCGGCCGTTTTCTCAACGACGCTTATGTCGGCTACAGCTGTGACTTCACCCGGGATGTCCTCCGGCTCAGCATCACGCAGCTCTTGTGAGTGCGGGCTCGCGCGGACTGGTCACTTCTATCGCCACATCGCGCAAAATCTCCGCGACTTCGAGGCAGGCGGGATTCGATAGTGTTCGATTTTTGTACGTAAGGCTGATGTCGATCGTGATTTCCGAAGGGAATACGTCGATTGGGACCAGCAGGTCCGCCTCCGCCGCGAGCTGGGCGGGAAGGAAACTCAGATAGTCGCCCTTCTGCATCAGTGCCTTGAGGTACATTGCCGAATTGGAGACCACCGCCGGCTTGGGCGCCGACAGGCCTTGCGCGAAGAAGAATTCGTCGAACTTCTGCCGCCAGCGCTGCGACGACGGCGGGAGGGCCCAGGGATGATCGAGCAATTCGGTGACCTCGATCGCGCGCCCGGCCAGCGGATGGGCCGCGCGAGCAAAGACCTGAACCCGGTCTTGAGCCAGGACCTCGGTCAAAAATGCCGGGTCGGCGACCTTGGGCCAACCGCCAATCGCCAGGTCGATCTCGCCGCGCCGCAGCGCCGGAATCAGCTCGTCGACGAGGCCCTCGACGACGCTCAGTTCGATGCCGAGCTGACGTTCCTGAATGCGCAGCGTCGCCAGCGGCATCAACGCGGTCGCCATGCTCGGTCCGATACCGACCGACACCTGTCCCTGGGTATTGCCTTGAAGACTCGCGATCTGCGCCTCGGCGTGGCGCACCTGCGCCTCGATCGCCTTGGCATGCATCGCGAGCGCCTTCCCGAAAACCGTCGGCACGACACCCAGCGTGGTGCGTTCGAACAGCTTCACACCAAGGCTGTCCTCGAGCAGCCGAACGCTCTTCGACAGCGCCGGCTGGGTGAGCAGCAGCTTCTCCGAAGCCTGGCCGATGCTGCCAAGCTCATAGACGGTCAGGAACTGTCGCAGACGACGCGATTCAAGCATGGTGCCTCTCCCTGGCGCGTCCGGAATGGTCCGCCGCATCGCTGGCATTGTCAACCATAAGCATAACCGCACTGAATGGCTCGTCTTGAGAAAAACCTCAGAATTTATTGAATTTTGCCGGATAACGAACGATGAAGCTAGCAACTTACCGTTATGACGACGCTACCGGGCCTGGCGCTGTGGTGGACGGTGGAATCGTCGATTTGCGATCCCTCGCACCAACCCTTTTCGATATTTTGAGCAGCGATCTCGTCACGCGGGCTGCTGCCCTTGCGCGTCGTGGGCGTGTCATGCCTTGTGAGCTCGAGCGATTATGCGCGCCGATTCCACTCCCGCGCTTCTTCCTTGGGGTCGGCATGAATTATCGCGATCACGCGATCGAGACTTGCGGGCCGATCGGTGACTGCCCGACCATCTTCGCCAAACTCGCCGGCGCCGCGGCGGCCCCCTATTCGTCGGTGATCCGTCCGGTCGCCGTCTCGACCCTTGACTACGAAGGTGAACTCGGAGTGGTCATCGCGCACCGATGCAGCCAGATTTCCGTGTCCGACGCGGCGCGCCATGTCGCCGGGTACGTCGTCGTCAACGATTTAACTGTGCGCGCTTACGCCCGTCCCGAGACCCTGGTACTGGCCAAGAGTGGAGCGACCCACGGCCCATTTGGCCCGTGGATCACGACCACCAGTGAAATCAATGACCCGCACAAGCTGACGATCCGCACTTGGGTGAACGGTGAGCTGCGCCAGAACTCCTCCACAGCCCAAATGCAATGTAACATCTGGGAATTGATTGCCCATATTTCCGCCATCCTCCCCCTCGAAGCCGGCGATATCATCACTACCGGCTCCCCGGCCGGGTCCGGTGCCGGTCAGTCTCCGCCCCGGTTCCTGGAACCCGGCGATGTGGTCCGCGTCGAGATCGAAGGCCTGGGTGCGATTGAGAATAAGGTCGTCGCGGAGTGATCGGATAACCAACGTTGATGAGCGTAGCCAAAACTGCGTGACCTCAGCAAAGATCATCGGAATACCATGGATCAGCGATCCCGCTGATCTGCCAATTCACAATACTCGTGCACAATCTGACAGTCCCGCTGCGTAGCCTCAGCACCGGCGCGGCATGGGGCATAACCAACTGCGATTTGCGCCGCATCCCGCGCCACGGTTCCTAGTCTACAGCCGTATGCAGGAGCAGACTATGGGCCGTCAGCAATCCCCGATCTTTAACAACAACAAGCTCAAGCTCGGCTTATTCTCGCCCAATTGCTCGAGCGGCATGGCGGTTACAAAGGTGAGCGAGCGGTGGGACAACAGCTGGGAAAACAATATCGCCCTCGCCAAGCTGGCCGACGAGGCCGGTATCGAGTTCCTGTTGCCGATTGCACGCTGGATCGGCTACGGCGGGGAAACCGACTTCCATGGCAGCGTGCTGGAAACGGTGACTTGGGCGACTGGACTGCTCGCGCACACCAGTCGCATTAACGTATTCGCCACCGTACACACCGCATTTATCCACCCCTTTGTCGCTGCCAAGCAGCTCGCTACCGCCGATCAACTTGGTCGCGGGCGGCTGGGCCTTAACGTCGTCGCGGGGTGGAATAAGCCCGAGTATGACGCCTTCGGCATTGACTTGCCTCCCGCTCACACAGATCGCTACGCGCTGGCGCAGGAATGGTTCGACTATGTACGCGCGGTGTGGGGCCACGATGGACCGTTCGATTGGGACGGACGCTTTTTCAAGGGCAAGGGGATTTACGCTTATCCGCGACCGTTCGATGGTCCGCCGCCGATTATGAACGCCGCAGGTTCCACCGAGGGTCGGGACTTCGCCGTCCGCAATGCCGACTTCCTGTTTTGTATTTCGATCGATCTGGACCAGTCGACCACCGAAGTGGCTCAAATCAAGGCGAAAGCTGTCGAGATGGGACGGTCGGCTGGGGCATTTACCCTAAGCCACGCTGTCTGCCGCCCAACCCAGCGCGAGGCCGAGGAATACTACCGCTGGTATTCGGAGACCAATGCTGATTGGGCCGCCGTCGAAAATCTGATGACTCTGCAGGGACTGCATGCCCAGTCCTTCCCGGAAGAGGCGCTGCGCACGATGCGAGGCCGGTTTGCGGCCGGGCACGGCACTTATCCGTTAGTCGGCGATCCTGATACTATCGTCAACGAAATGGCGCGGATCACCCAGGCAGGGTTTGCGGGCACTACGCTCAGCTTCGTCGATTATGTGCAGGAATTTCCGCTTTTTCGCGACGAGGTTATTCCCCGTCTCGAGCGAATGGGGCTTCGAGCACCGAACCGTTCCTCCTGAACCGCCAGCCACAAAGCTCTTTGAGCAGACGCAGGAAAGCGTCGAACGCGGTCATATGGACGACACTCGTCCGGTATGTGACGGTGATGTCAATGCCCAGGGCAAGGTCGGGCGCGTCGATCAGGACTACTCCGCCTGCGCTCACCTCGCGCGCGACAAGTGCCTCCGGCAGAACTGTCAGATAGTCACCGGTCTGCACCGCAGCGAGCAGAAATCCCGGCGAGTTGGCTACCGCTGCTGGTGTGGGCGGCTGCATGCCAGTCGAAAGAAAGGCGTTTTCGAAAGAGTGCAACCAGAATTGCGAATGTGGCGGGAGAACCCATTGATGCATGAGCAAAGCGGCAAGCGTCACGGGCCCCGCCCCAGCTAGGTCATGATTAGGGCCCGCGACCACAAACGCACGATCACGCACGAGGCCCTCAACCGTCAGATCTGGGTGAGAACCCCGGATCCATCCGCCAACGATCATGTCCAGTTCGCCTCGGCGCAGCGCTGGGATATGCTGCTCCATCAACCCCTCGTGCACGGTCAGCGTGATTCCCGGTCGCTGGGCGCGCATTTTGAAAAACGCGCGCGGGATTAGCTCGGCCGCGACGCTCGGCGTGACGCCAATTGTCACGTCTCCGAGCACGGCACCCGACAGCGTTGCGATCTCTCGGACCGCGTTTCTCATCTCGGCTTCGATGGCCTTGGCGTGGAGCGAAAGGGCCTCCCCGTAGACCGTTGGTACCACTCCGGAGGCAGTGCGTTCGAACAACTTCACTTTGAGCTCGTCTTCCAGCAGCTGAATGCTCTTGCTCAGTGCGGGCTGGGTCACATGCAGCTCAACCGCGGCGCGTCCGAAGCTGCGATGATCGTATACTGCGAGGAAGCGTTGTAGGCGCACCGAGTTCATGTGAACCGGTATTAAAGGGGCATCATCAAAAGGCAAATCTCACGGCCCGGCCATGAAAGCGCGTGATGGGTTGTTCCATATTGCGTTTTGACGATCGGGTCGCGGAACGGCGACATGCTGGGGAGCCGGGCGGTCCTCGGTGCTCATACGGAAAGCACGCATCATGTCTCTTGCTGATCTAAAGGGTTATTCGGTTCCTTTTTCGCCTAAGGGCACCGCCCAGATTGTCGGCGGACTGCCGTGGGATTTCGGTGTCGACATTCTTTCGATCCAGTACCGGACGGATCCCGACCAGATTCGGAAGCTGCTCCCCGAGCCTCTCGAACTCTCGCGTGAACAGCCCGACGTTGCTTATGTCTGGTTTGGCGACTGGCAAGGGCTGTGGGCGGGGAACAGCGATATGCTGGGCGTCAATCCGGAGCGAACGCAGTATACCGAATGTCTGATAGGCGTGCGCTGCAGCTATAAGGGCGTTGAAGGGCATCGAGTCGTCTACATTTGGGTCGACAAGGATTTCAGCCTAACACGCGGCTGGTTCATGGGCTTTCCCAAGAAGATCGGCAGCGTTCACATGGGAACGCGCAATCGTTTCCTTCACGCGCTTAATCCGTCGATGCAGGCTTGCGGCAAGGGATCGCGCTATGCCGCCTACGCTG
>JACDGO010000221.1 GCA_013821585.1 Sphingomonadaceae bacterium | reverse complement strand
GAGCGAAGTCGACCGCTTCGTCGTGGCGGCGATCAAAGGTTGATCGCTTCGAAGGGAAACGCGACGCCGTTCGTAATCGGCGGTATACGGCATTCACTGAGGCGCGTTTTTACAGAAGGACTTTCGATGCGTGGTTTCGCCATAGTCTCCGCCGCGATGCTGCTCGCCGCGACCGCCGCTGTCGCTCAGGACGCCGCGCGCCCCGCGTCGGTTTCGCCCGCGTGCCGGCAGGAAGTGATGACCCTCTGCCCCAAGACCGGCGACCGTGAAGCGCGCCGCGCATGCATGAAGGAGAAGTTCGCGAGCGTTTCGCCGGGATGCCGCAGCGAGATCATGGCCGCCCGCGCGGCGCGGCGCGCCGAGCGGCCCGTCCCGGGCGAATCGACCATGCCGACGGACAACCCGGGCGGTAATTCCTTCTAAAGCGCGACCGCTTCGCCGCCCTCGAGCCGGTGCGTGCAGCCGAGCGCATGCGCGTCGTCGGCCTCGGTCAATGCGGCGATCGTGATCCAGCCCTGAACGCGCAATTCGGCTGCCGCTTCGGTGTCGCCGTTCAGCGGCACGAAAGCGCGTCGGACGTCGCGCGTGCCGAGCCCGGCATCGACGAGCGGGTCGAGATAGAGCGAGAAGCCGGTCGCGGGCTCCTCGCGACCGCCGGGATGCACGATCGTATAGCTGCCGCCACGACCGACTTCGCCGTTGAGTCCTCCGCCGAACAACGAAAAGCCGATCCAGCTCTGATATTCGAAGCCGTGCCGCTCGGTCGGGTCGAGCGTCAGCGCCACACGATCGCCGAGCGCCGTCCGGATACATTCGAGCGCGTCGATGCGGCTGGCAACCGCCTTGCCGCCGATCGCGCGCAAAGCGTCGAGCGCGGGGCCGATAGGACCGGCGGCGGCGATATAGGGGAGGTAATCGTGCGCGCCGATCGCGGCGAGGCCACCCGCATCCTTGGCGTCGAGCAGCGCCGCTATCTCCCCGCCGCCGCCGAGTGTTTCGATCAGGTCGGGAAGCGTGAGATCGATCGAGATGTGGGCAAGGCCGGTGACTTCCAGCGCCTCGATCGCGACGCGCAACACCTCGATCACGGCCGCGACGCTGTCGCTGCCGATCAGCTCGGCGCCCGCCTGCATCATCTCGCGCTCGGGGCGCAGCTGCGTCGCGCGCAGTTTCAGCACCGGACCGCCATAGGCGAGGCGCAAGGGTCGCGCGGCGTTCGCCAACCGCGTCGCGGCGATTCGGCCGATCTGGCCGGTCAGGTCGGGGCGAAGCGCGAGCGTGCGCTGCGACACGGGATCGACGAAGCGCAGCAAGTCCTGCGCTCGCGCCGATTTGAGCCGTCCGACCAGCTCGTCCTCGAACTCGGCGAGCGGCGGTTGGACGCGCGCGTAGCCGTGTCGTCCGATCGCAACGACGATCCTGTGCATCAGCCGCGATGCCGCCTCCGCTTGCGGCGGCAGGCGATCGCGTAATCCTTCAGGGAGAAGTCCCGAGCTCATCGCCGTTCCTTATCCGAACTTGAGCGCGGTCGCGCGCCGCACGCCCGGAACCGCGCGAATTTTTTCGAGCACGGGCGTTTCCACCGGCGAATCGACCGAAAGCAGCAGCACCGCTTCGCCGCCCGCGTCCCGCCTGCCGAGGTGGAAGGTGCCGATGTTGACCCCCGCCTCGCCCAAGGTCGTGCCGAGACGGCCGATGAAGCCGGGCGTGTCGTCGTTGACGATGTAGAGCATGTCGCCCTTCAGATCGGCCTCGACCTTGATCCCGAACAGCTCGACGAGGCGGGGCGCCTGATTGCCGAACAACGTGCCCGCGACCGACCGGTCGCCCGACTCGGTCTTCACCGTGACGCGCACGAGCGTGTGATAGTCGCCCTCGCGGTCGTGGCGCACCTCGCGCACGTCGAGGCCGCGCTCGCGGGCGAGGAACGGCGCGTTGACCATGTTCACCGTGTCCGAATGGACGCGCATCAGTCCGGCGAGCACCGCACCCGTGATCGGCTTGGGATTGAGCTGCGCTGCTGCGCCCTCGACCTCGATCGCGATCCCCGACAGGGCGTCGCGCGAAAGTTGGCCGACGAGGCTGCCGAGCCTTTCGGCGAGGCCCATATAGGGCTTGAGCTTCGGCGCTTCCTCGGCGCTGAGGCTCGGCATGTTGAGCGCGTTGGTGACGCCGCCCGACATCAGATAATCGGCCATCTGCTCGGCGACCTGGATCGCGACGTTGACCTGCGCCTCGCTCGTCGACGCGCCGAGATGCGGCGTCGAAACGAAGCCGGGGGTTCCGAACAAGGGCGATGCGGTCGCGGGCTCCTCGACGAACACGTCGAGCGCCGCGCCTGCGATGTGCCCCGAATCGAGCCCCGCCTTGAGCGCCGCTTCGTCGATCAGCCCGCCGCGCGCGCAGTTGATGATGCGGACGCCCTTCTTCGCCTTTGCGAGGTTTTCTGCGGAGAGAATGTTGCGCGTCTGGTCGGTCAGCGGCGTGTGCAGCGTAATGAAGTCGGCCTTCGCCAGCAGCTCGTCGAGCGTCGCCTTCTCGACGCCCAGCTCGATCGCGCGCTCGGGCGTGAGGAAGGGATCGTAGGCGACGACCTTCATCCTGAGGCCGAGCGCGCGCTCCGCGACGATCGAGCCGATGTTGCCCGCGCCGATCAGACCCAAGGTCTTCGACGTCAGCTCGACGCCCATGAAACGGTTTTTTTCCCACTTGCCCGCCTGCGTCGAAGCATCCGCCTCGGGAAGCTGGCGCGCCAGCGCGAACATCAGCGCGATTGCGTGCTCCGCCGTGGTGATCGAATTGCCGAACGGCGTGTTCATGACGACGATTCCCGCGGCCGATGCGGCGGGAATATCGACATTGTCGACACCGATCCCGGCGCGGCCGATCACCTTGAGTTTGACCGCGGCGGCGATGACCTCCTTCGTCACCTTGGTCGCCGAGCGGATCGCGAGGCCGTCGTAGCCGCCAACGATCGCGATCAGCTCGTCCTTCGACATGCCGGTCATCTCATCGACCTCGATCCCGCGCGCGCGGAAAATCTCCGCGGCCTTAGGGTCCATTTTGTCGGAGATGAGGACTTTGGGCATTTCTTACCTTTCGTCGCCCCAGAAGGCTGGGGCCTATCGGCGGTTCGGCACGCGATGGCGGTATCGATGGACCCCAGCTTTCGCTGGGGTGAGGGGCTAAGGTTTGACCTGACTCCACGCCCAATCGAGCCACGGGCCGAGCGCCGCGATGTCCGCCGCGTCGACCGTCGCGCCGCACCAGACACGCAAACCCGCAGGTGCGTCGCGGTGGCCGGCGATGTCGTAGGCGGCGTCCTCGGATTCAAGCAGTGCGGCGAAGCGCTTGATCAGTGCTTCGTCGGCGCCTTCGACCGTCAGGCAGACGCTGGTCTTCGAGCGCGTCGCTGGATGGGTGGCGAGATGGCCGAGCCACGGCCGCTCCGCGACGATCGCGTCGAGCGCGGCAGCGTTCGCTTCGCAGCGCGCGATCAGTCCGTCGAGGCCGCCGACCGATTTCGCCCATTCGAGCGCGAAGATCGCGTCCTCGACCACGAGCATCGACGGCGTGTTGATCGTCTCGCCCCTGAACACGCCTTCCGACAGCGTCCCCTTCGACACGAGGCGGAAGATCTTGGGAAGCGGCCAGGTCGGCGTATAGCTTTCCAGCCGCTCGACCGCGCGCGGGCCGAGGACGATGACGCCGTGTCCCGCCTCGCCGCCGAGCACCTTTTGCCAGCTGAAGGTCGCGACGTCGATCCTGTCCCACGGCAGGTCATAGGCGAACACCGCGCTGGTCGCGTCGGCGATGCTCAGGCCCTCGCGGTCGGCGGCGATCCAGTCGCCATCCGGAACGCGCACGCCCGAGGTCGTGCCATTCCAGGTGAACAGCACGTCGTTCGACCAGTCGACTTGCGAAAGGTCGGGCAGCTTGCCGTAATCGGCGCGGAGCACGGTCGGCTCGATCTTCAACTGCTTGACCGCGTCGGTTACCCAGCCTTCGCCGAAGCTTTCCCAGGCGAGGCATGTGACGGGCTTCGCCCCGAGCATCGTCCACATCGCCATTTCGAACGCGCCGGTGTCCGATCCCGGAACGATCGCTATGCGGTGGGTTTCGGGAAGCTGAAGCAATTCGCGCATCAGGTCGAGGCAATAGGCGAGGCGCGCCTTGCCGAGCTTCGAGCGGTGCGAGCGGCCGAGCGATCCGTGCGGAAGGCGGGAGGCGTCCCAGCCGGGCGGCTTCGCGCAGGGTCCAGAAGAGAAGTGCGGACGCGCGGGCTTAACCGGCGGCCGGTCCAGGGTCGTCATGTTCGTCTCTCCTTGCAGAGAGCGCGCGCCGCGTTGGGACGGCGTGGCCCGCCGGCGGCCTTAGTGCTGCGGTGCGGCAGGTCAAGCGACGTTACGCTCACGCCCCCTTGGATAGGTGCCGAGCAAGCGCACCCATTTCGAATGGAAGCGCAATTCTTCCAGCGCACGCGCGACCGGCGCGTCGTCGGGGTGTCCTTCGATGTCGGCAAAGAATTCGGTCGCGGCGAAGCTCGATCCGCGCTGGTAGGATTCGAGCTTGGTCATGTTGACCCCGTTGGTCGCGAAGCCACCCATCGCCTTGTAAAGCGCGGCGGGTGCATTTTTCACCTCGAACACGAAGGTCGTCATCACCGGACCGGCGGGGACCGGCCGGCCCGCGCCGGCGAGGACCACGAAGCGCGTCGTGTTGTCCGCCGAATCCTCGAGAT
>JACDGO010000220.1 GCA_013821585.1 Sphingomonadaceae bacterium | reverse complement strand
CCTCGCCGACCGGAGAGGATCGACGCGTAAGACGGATAGACCGAACCCGAGACCCGTCCCGAATAGGGCAGTTTCCAGACAAGGCCGAAGGCATTTGCCCAAGTATTGATGTTGCCCAGCCGCGCGTGCCGAGCAAAGAGGGGATCGGCTCCCACGTCGGCGCGCTCGTGCGTAATCAGATTATAGCCGAACATCGTGGCAAGCGTCACCGGCGCCCGCGATCTGGCGATCGCATCGGCAAAGAGCTTGTCATCCTCCCTGTTCGTCGGGCCAGAAAATGCGATATCGAACAGGATGCGCCGCGCGCCGAAGGCGTTGAGCCGGTCGACAAGTTGCGCGTGATAGCGCCTCGACCAGGGCCAGCTTCCGTATTTCTTCAAACTCGCGTCATCGACGAGCACGACGGCGATTTGCCCGCTCGCGGGATGCCGATGAAGCGCGTTACGGATGATACGCAGCTGGTCCTCGACCGGCTCGCCGAAGTCGATCAGCCCGCACAGCAGGCTGACCGCCGTCGCCCACAGCAATATCTTGCGACGATAGTCGCCATCGCCTTTGACGAAGTTGAGTGCGCGCTGCCACATGATTCACCCCCCGCGATGTCAGAAAAAGGTTAGCGAACCGGAAAGCCTTTGCTCGGGAACGGCGCTTGCCCGCCGCGCGCGGGCTGCTATCGGCGCGCCATGGCGGCGCCCGCGGACCCTTTCGACACGATCATCGACGCGCCCTTCGACACCGCGCTTTCCGAGCGTTATCTCGTCTATGCGCTCTCTACGATCACCGCGCGCTCGCTCCCCGATCTGCGCGACGGGCTGAAGCCGGTCCACCGGCGGCTGCTCTGGGCGATGCGGCTGCTGCGGCTCGATCCGAACGCCGCCTACAAGAAATGCGCGCGCGTCGTCGGCGACACGATCGGCAAATATCATCCGCATGGCGACCAGTCAGTTTACGATGCGATGGTCCGCCTCGCGCAGGATTTTTCGCTCCGCTATCCGCTCGTCGACGGGCAGGGCAATTTCGGCAACATCGACGGCGATAACCCCGCCGCCTATCGGTACACCGAAGCGCGGCTGACGCCGGCCGCGCTCGACCTTATGGCCGGGCTCGACGACGGCGCGACCGACTATCGCGCGACTTACAACGGCGAGGAGGAAGAGCCCGAGATTTTCCCCGGCCTGTTTCCGAACCTGCTCGCCAACGGCGCGAGCGGGATCGCGGTCGGCATGGCGACGAGCATTCCGCCGCACAACGCCGCCGAAGTGCTCGACGCGGCGACTTTGCTGATCGAGCGGCCCGACGCCGACGACGCCGAGTTGCTGGCGTTCGTTCAAGGCCCCGATTTCCCGACCGGCGGGCTCGTCATCGATCCGCCCGCGATGATCGCCCAGGCTTATGCGACCGGGCGCGGCTCGTTCCGCGTCCGCGCACGCTGGGAGCGGCAGGACGAGGGGCGCGGCACTTGGATCGCGATCGTGTCCGAGATTCCCTACGGCGTTCAGAAGGGTAAGCTGATCGAGCAGATCGCGGCGCTGATCGCCGACAAGAAGCTGCCGATCCTCGCCGACGTCCGCGACGAATCCGACGAGCAGCTGCGCATCGTCATCGAGCCGCGCAGCCGCGCGGTCGACGCGCATGTGCTGATGGAGAGCTTGTTCCGGCTGTGCGATCTCGAGGTGAAGGTTCCGTTGAACCTCAACGTCCTCGACGCCGATCGCACGCCGCGCGTGATGGGGCTGAAGACGGTGCTGACTGCCTGGCTCGCGCATCAGATCAACGTGCTGTTGCGCCGTGCGACGCACCGCGTCGCCAAGATCGACGACCGCGTCGAGCTGCTCGACGGCTATCTGATCGCCTATCTCAATCTCGACCGGGTGATCGCGATCATCCGCGCCGAAGACGAGCCCAAGCCCGTGATGATTGCCGAGTTCGGGCTGACCGACCGGCAGGCCGAGGCGATCCTCAACATGCGGCTGCGCGCGCTCAGGCGGCTCGAGGAAATGGAGATCAAGGGCGAGCGCGCCAAGCTCGACAAAGAGCGCGCCGAACTCGCCCAGTTGATCGAAAGCCCGCAGCGCCAGCGCACGCGGCTGAAGAAGGACATTGCCACGCTCAGAACACGCTACGGGCCGGAGACGAGGCTCGGCAAGCGGCGCACGACCGTCGCCGAGGCCGCGCCGCCGCGTGACATTCCGCTCGACGCGATGATCGAGCGCGAGCCGGTGACGGTGATCCTGTCGCAGCGCGGCTGGATTCGCGCGATGAAGGGCCACGCCGATCTCGCGGGCGCGGAGACGCTGCGTTTCAAGGAAGGCGACGGCCCCGCCTTCGCGATCCACGCGCAGACCACCGACAAGATCCTGCTCGCCGCCGCCGAAGGGCGCTTCTACACGCTCGCCGCCGACCGGCTGCCCGGCGGACGCGGCTTCGGCGAGCCGGTGCGGCTGATGATCGACCTCGCCGGAGAGATTGGAATCGTCCAGCTGCTCGCCGCGCGGCCCGACACGCGGCTGCTCCTCGCCGCGTCGGACGGTCGCGGCTTCGTCGTCAAGGTCGCCGACGTCATCGCGGAGACCCGCAAGGGGCGGCAGGTGGCGAACGTCCGCGCAGGCGCGAAGCTCGCGGTGGTCAAGCCGATCGGCACGGGCCACGATTTCGTCGCGGCGATCGGCGACAATCGCAAGCTCGTCGTCTTCCCACTGTCCGAGCTTCCCGAAATGGGGCGCGGGCAGGGCGTCCAGCTCCAGCGCTACCGCGACGGCGGCCTCGCCGATGCGACGACGCTCGTGCTCGCCGACGGGCTGAGCTGGGCGATGGGCGGGGACAGCGGGCGCACGCGTTCGGAACCCGACCTGACGCCGTGGCGCGCGGCGCGCGGCGCGGCGGGGCGAATGCCGCCGACGGGCTTTCCGCGCGATAACCGTTTTGGTTGAGGTTTATCGTGGTTTAACGCTTCGCCGCTAAGCGCGCGCCAATGGCTACGGCGCAAGAACCGCTGGATTGGGACGCGCTCGCGCCGATCGACGAGAGCGGGCGCTATCTCGACGCGCGTCAGGCCTATCTCGACGCTTTGCCGATCGCCGCAGCGGTGGTCAGCCGCAATTTCCATCTGGACGCCTTCAACCCGGCGTTCGCGCTGCTCGAGGCGGACGGCGGGCCGCTGATCAGCCGCGCGGGCTGTGCTTCCCAGGTCGCGGCGATACTCAGCGGCGGCGCAGGGGCGCACAGCTTCGAATGGCGCGACGGCGGAGTGATCGATGGCCGCCACTTCACCGTCGCGCTCGCTCCGCTCTGCCCGAGCCGCGATCGCGGCCCGCGCGCGCTGATCACGCTGGTCGACCGCACGATCGAGGTTCAGACCGAGAAGTCGTTGCGCAGCGAAATGCTGAGCGACAGCCTCACCGGTCTCGCCAATCGCTCCGGGTTCGTCGAACGGCTCGAACAGCAGATGGCCGACGACGGCGCCGAGCACCACGCGGTCGTCGTTGTCGACCTCGCGCGCTTCAGCCGCGTCAACGAATGCGTCGGCGCGCTCGGCGGCGACGAACTCATCATCACCGTCGCACGGCGGCTGCTCTCGATCCTGCGTCCGCACGATCTTCTCGCGCGCACGGGCGCCAACGAGTTCGCGATCGTCGTGCGCATCGTCGACGGACCCGGCGACGTGCTTCACGTCGCGCGGCGGGTCGAGGCGATGCTGACGACGCCGTGCCGCCTGTCGGATTTCGAGATCAAGGTCGATGCCGCGATCGGCTGCGCGCTCGCCGGCGACGATGAGGACGCCGAGCGGCTGATGGGGCATGCCCAGGTCGCATTGAAGGCGGCCAAGCGCACCGGCCGAGTCGAGCTCTACCGGCCCGGCGTGCTCGCCGCCGCGCGCCGCCGCTTCACGATCGAGACCGAACTGCGCCGCGCAATCGAGGGCGAGGCGCTCGACATGGCGTTCCAGCCGCTCGTCAGTCTCGCGACGGGGCGCATCGCCGGGTTCGAGGCGCTGACGCGCTGGACGCATCCCGATTTGGGTGCGGTCAGCCCCGCCGAGTTCATCGCCGTCGCCGAGGATTCGGGACTGATCGTGCCGCTCGGGCGCTGGGCGCTCGACCGGGCGCTCAAGACTCTGAAGGAATGGGACGCTACGGCGGGCCGCGTCTTGCCGATCCATGTCGCGGTCAACCTGTCGGCGATTCAGGTCGCGCGCGACGACATCGCCGCGATGGTCGGCGAAGCGCTGCGCGCGCACGCGCTGCCAGGCGGGCGGCTCGCGGTCGAGCTTACCGAATCGACGCTCGTCACCGATCCCGATCGCGCCGCGCGCGCGCTCGACGCGATCAAGGCGGTCGACGCGATTGTCGCGATGGACGATTTCGGCACGGGCTTTTCGAATCTCGCCAGCCTCCAGAAGCTGCCGATCGACACGCTCAAGATCGACCGCAGTTTCGTGAGCGACATGCTCGGCGACCGCGACAAGGTGGCGATCGTGCGTGCGATCCTCGGCCTCGCGCAGGCGCTCGGAATGACGACAACGGCTGAGGGCGTCGAGACGCAGGCGACCGCCGACACGCTCGCCGCGCTCGGCTGCACGACGGGGCAGGGCTATCTCTATGCCGCGCCGCTCGCGGGCGACGCCGCGCTCAGCTTCGCGCTGGCATCGCTCGGCTGACGATCGCCTCGAACGCCGCGCCTTCGGGAAAGTCCGCCGCGATCCAGTCGCGCTCGATCGCGCCGAGCGTTTTGGCGACCACCGGAC
>JACDGO010000219.1 GCA_013821585.1 Sphingomonadaceae bacterium | reverse complement strand
GCGACCACGAGGGGGATGATCGTCATGCGAAGGCCGTTGAGCCAGAGCGCCCCAACCGGTTCGACGACGCTCGCGCTGGGATCGACGAAGGCGGGCGCGAACGCGGCGCAGGCGATCCCGAGCAGGAGCCCCGCGACGAGCGCGATGAGTATGCGCGAGACGTGCTGCACGCCTCTCCCTAACCTATCGTCATTCCGGCGGAAGCCGAAATCTGTTTCCGTTTGCGCGCCCAGGTGGCAGGGAGTTTTTCGGTGTTCGCCGGGATCTCGCCGAGCGTCGGCGGCGTCCTCATGGGCGGGGGCCTGGCTAGCGGGCGCGCTTCGTGAACAAGACGGGCCAGGGGAGCTGCGCTCCGGTGCCCCGTTTGTCGCCTTTGTTATCCAGCCCGTGCCTGGCGGGGGTCCGTTTGCGCGAGGCGTTCTAGCCTTTCGGGTTCGCTAGTGCGCTCGCCAAGATTGTGCAAATCGGCCCTGTCGCTAGGATCAAAAGGAATGCGCGACCAGCTTGATCACCTACCGCAAAGCGTTCAGCGCGAGCTGGCGCATGTTGTGCGCGTGCTGTTCGAAGAATTCGATGCCGCTCTTCGTCCCGGCACGAGCAAATGGAGCAAGCAGGGCCGCATCTTCAAGGTGATGCTCTACGGGTCGTTTGCGCGCGGCGACTGGGTGTCCGACCCGGTCGGCGGGTATTTCTCGGATTATGACATCTTGATCGTCGTCAATGACGAGCGCCTTGCCGACTTCGAATTCTGGTCGCCTACCGAGGACCGGTTGATGCGCGACGTGACGATCAACAAAGCGCTGACCGCGCCCGTGAGTTTCATCGTTCACTCATTGACCGACGTGAACGCGCAGCTGGAGCGCGGACGTCCGTTCTTTATCGATCTCGTCGAGCAAGGGATCGCACTCTACGAGGCTGAGGGGTTCGAGTTCGCGGCGCCGCGGATTCTGCCACCCGAAGAGGCGCTGGCCGAAGCGCGGAAGCACTTTGATCACTGGTTTGCGCTCGCGGAGCAATCGGACCGCACTTTTGAATTGCAGAATGCCGAAGGCAATAGCGGTACGTGGCGGAACGATGCCGCTTTCACTCTCCACCAGGCTACCGAACGCCTGTACCACTGCGCGTTGCTTGTTCTCACTTTGTACTCACCGAAGTCGCACCGGCTCAACTTCCTCCGCTCGCAATGCGAGCAGATCGCGCCTTTGCTGACGCAAGGTTGGCCTCGCGCCACGAAGTTCGAGCGGCGCTGCTTCGAGCTGTTGCGGCAGGCCTACGTCAACGCGCGCTATTCCTCTCACTATGCGATCACCGACAAAGAGCTCGCCTGGCTCGGTGAGCGCGTCGCGATCCTGCTCGGCCTCGTCGGTTCCGTGTGTCGAAGCCATTTGGGCGAGCGCGTTTCAGGCGACGCGCACGATCGGTAAATCCCGCAGGCAAGAATCTCGTGGCAGCCACGCCACTTCCTGAGCCGCAACCGTGAACCCATCCCGGCATTGACGCTTTCGACCTATGGCCGGTCGTCACCTTCGAAACCATGCAACCGTCGCTATTTTCCCCAGACCTGCGGCCTTCCTCGCGGGAGCAAAATAGCGGCGTCTTCATAGTCGTCCACTGACGTTCCCGCCCTGCGGTTCGAACGCGCCTTTGCCCAACCATCTCCCGGTCAGCGTCGCCGGGAACAGGTCCCGGTCACACATCAAGGAAGACAAGAAATGGCTGCCATCGGATATGTCACCAGAACCAACACCGGCTCGTTCAAGGGTCAGCTCAACACCCTCACCATCAAGGCCGACATCGAGATCGTCCCCAACACCAAGAAAGCCAACGACACTCAACCCGACTACCGCGTGCTCGCAGGCAGCGTCGAGATCGGTGCCGCGTGGAACCGCCGCTCGGAGACGACCGGCCGCGACTATGTCTCCCTCAGTCTCGCCGCGCCGGAGTTCGGGCCGCGCCGGCTCTATGCGAACCTTGGTCGTACCCCCGGCAAAGATGATAATCGCTTCGCGATCATCTGGAACGCGGCCGACTGAGCGCTACGGCCCGGCCTCGCAAGAGGTCGGGCCAATACCATCTTCGCTCACGCGGCATCGAACAGCCCCGCCAATTCTTTATCGGAATAGTGGCGCAGTTTTCTGACGATGAGCGGGTTCTCGCCGACGCGCAGGAGCAGCCGCGTGTCCGGTTTCAGCTTCATGATCTCGTCGGGGGTCCATGAGATTGTGGGCGGACGAAGTGGTCGCTCTGGTCGTCGAAGATTTCGGCGCTGAAATTCATGACGACACGAGCTTTGCGCTGCCGTGGGCCGGGTTTTTTTGCCACTCGGCAGCGCTGGAGGGAAGAGTACGGTTAGCCGCAGCGCTCGCGCCGTCGATTCGCTAGAGTGCGGCGGGATAGCCGCTGGCTTTCGATCCGCACGACACTGTCACCTCTCAGGGCGAACGCAATGGCAAAATCGGGCAGGATTGAAAGCGGCCGCAGCGAACTTCGGAGCAGTCGCCCGAAGCTCGTTAACCATGACTGCATCAATTTTTATCGACCGGAGCAGGGGAAATGGCAATCGGCGCACACCCGGTATCCACGATTTTGAACCGGAAGCGCAAATAATCTACACAGTTCCTGCACAGGCAGAATGATAACATATTGTCCGCTATGCTCAATAGGTTACGATGCCTAAGCCATCACCGGAATGACGGGTAGGATTGGATGACGCGCAAGTTCTTCGGCACCGACGGGATCCGGGGGCGGACCAATGCCGCGCCGATGACCGCCGAGATCGCGATGAAGGTCGGGATGGCGGCGGGCGCCTATTTCCTGCGCGGCGATCACCGGCATAGAGTCGTGATCGGCAAGGACACGCGGCTTTCGGGCTATATGGTCGAAAGCGCGCTGGTCGCGGGCTTCACGAGCGTCGGCATGGACGTGGTGCAGTTCGGGCCGATGCCGACGCCCGGCGTGGCGATGCTGACCCAGTCGATGCGTGCCGACCTCGGCGTCATGATCTCGGCCAGTCACAATCCCTATCAGGATAACGGCATCAAGCTGTTCGGCCCCGACGGCTACAAGCTTTCCGACGAAGCCGAAAGCGCGATCGAAGCGCTGCTCGACAAGCCGCCGCGTCTCGCCGCGCCCGCCGAGATCGGCCGCGCGCGGCGCGTCGAGGATGCGCGCGGACGCTATATCCACTTCGCCAAATCGACTTTTCCCGCGCACCTCCGCCTCGACGGGCTCAAGGTCGCGATCGATTGCGCGAACGGCGCCGCCTATCAGGTCGCGCCCTCGGCTTTGTGGGAACTCGGCGCGCACACCATTCCGATCGGAGTCGACCCCAACGGCCGCAACATCAACGACAAATGCGGATCGACGTCGCCCGCGCTGCTCCAGGAAACGGTGGTCGCATCGGGCGCTGACATCGGCATCGCGCTGGACGGCGACGCGGATCGCCTGATCGTCGTCGACGAGAAGGGGCGCATCGTCGACGGCGACCAGCTGATGGCGTTGATCGCGACAGGCTGGGCGAGGGACGGGCGGCTGAAGGGCGGCGGGCTGGTCGCGACGGTAATGTCGAACCTCGGGCTCGAGCGGCATCTGGCGGGCGCCGGGCTCAGCCTGGAGCGCACGCAGGTCGGCGACCGCTACGTGCTCGAGGCGATGCGCGGGCGCGGCTTCAACGTCGGCGGCGAACAGTCGGGGCACATCATCCTCAGCGACTATGCGACGACCGGCGACGGCCTGATCGCGGCACTTCAGGTGCTCGCGGCGCTGGTCGAAAGCGGCAAGCCCGCGAGCGAATTGCTCCATCTGTTCGACCCGGTGCCGCAACTGCTCAAGAATGTGCGCTTTTCGGGCGGCAAGCCGCTCGATGACGCGCGGGTGAAGGCGGCGATCGCCGGTGCGGAGAGCGAGCTCAACGGCTCCGGCCGCCTCGTCATTCGCCTCTCGGGCACCGAACCCCTCGTCCGCGTCATGGCGGAAGGCGACGACGCGGGACAGGTTGAACGGCTGGTCGATATGATCTGCGACGCGGTGGGGGAGGCGGCTTAGTGCTGGAGATGCGGCCCGATTGCGAAGCGTGCGGGCGCGACCTTCCGCCCGACGCCGAGGCGATGATCTGCTCTTTCGAATGCACCTGGTGTACGGATTGCGCTGGCGATGCACCGTGCCGCAATTGCGGGGGTGTGTTGCGGGAAAGACCGATGCGCGCCGCGCATCTTCTTGCCAAATTCCCGGCCTCGGCCGAACGTCGCTTCGGCCTGTGACGGACGCGAAATAACGCTGTCCTACGCACGAATGCCTGTGGCACGTCTTTCGCGATGATCCGGCCTCGACCTTCCTTCGTTAACGCATGTCCCACTTTGCAAAGCGCGAGAGGGGCAATATTGAGGCGACGTAGCCTCAACTTCCTCAACTTCCAACGCTGCGGGCTCCGCGAATGATTTCGCGTATCCTGATCGTCGCCGGGTCCGACTCGGGCGGCGGCGCGGGCATCCAGGCCGACGTCAAGACCGTGACCATGCTCGGCGGCCACGCGATGACCGCGATCACCGCCGTTACCGCTCAGAATACGGTCGGCGTGCAGGCGGTCCATACGGTTCCAACCGAGATCGTGCTCGCGCAGATCGAATCTTGCTTGAGCGACATCGGCGTGGACGCGGTGAAGATCGGCATGCTCGGCAGCGCCGACACGGCCGTCGCGGTGGCAGAACGGCTGGCGCAACTTGTTCCCCTCCCTGGAAGGGAGGGGCTAGGGG
>JACDGO010000218.1:2402-4753 GCA_013821585.1 Sphingomonadaceae bacterium | reverse complement strand
CCAAGTCGTTGTTCAGACTATGCGACGTGATCATTATCAACGAACCGGAACTGTCCGCGTATTCCGGTAGCGCACTGGGTGATGCAAACCTCGGAGAGATCGCCGCAGCCGCGAAGAATCTCCTGTCGCACGACGACCAGACAGTGATCGTGACGCGCGGCGAGCGGGGCGCTTTGGCTATACGGTGCGGGGCTGAGCTGGTCGTCGAAGCGCATGCCGCGACAGCCGCTGATACTACCGGCGCCGGTGACTGCTTTTGCGGGACGCTGGTTGCGGCTTTGGCGAAGGGCGAGGCCCTGGGCGCAGCGATTGATCGTGCCAATGCGGCTGCAGCACTTGCGGTTAGCCGAAGTGGGGCGGCCGACGCTTTGCCTACCTCAACGGAGGTGGAGGCCTTTATGGCCACGACGTTGGGCGGCAAGCCTACCTTAATACATAAACAACTCATCAATTGACGGATGAAACGTTTCATTGTTATCTAGCTTGGACGCACTAGGCGTTCGAGGGGGGCAGCGGATTTTGGGGGAAATCGCTAGAGGATTGCTCGGGCTCGTCGCCTTCATCGGCATTGCATGGCTTATCTCTGAAAAGCGGAGCAGCTTTTCCCTGCGTGCCGTGGCGATTGGACTGGCGAGCCAGATCGTCCTGGCGCTGCTCCTGACTCGGCTCCCCGTTGTCACGGGTACGCTTGGCGGCCTGGCGCGCGGCGTCGATTCGCTGCAAGCATCCGCCGGCGCCGGCGCTAATTTCGTGTTCGGCTATCTTGGCGGCGGGCCACAGCCGTTCCAAGCGGCGGCCGGCAATCCATCGACGTTCATATTCGGTCTGCAAGTCCTGCCTGCGGTCTTGCTGGTCAGTGCTTTGGCGGCGGTGTTGTGGCATTGGGGCGTCCTGCGATGGATCGTCCGCGGTGCGGCCTGGGCCTTTGGACGCATGTTCGGCGTCAGCGGCGCGGTCGGCGTTTCCACCGCCGCCTGCATCTTCCTCGGCATGATCGAGTCGCCACTGCTGGTCCGCCCGCTCCTGCCCAAGCTCTCACGCGGCGAGATCTTCATCATCATGGTCGATGGTCTGTCGGTGATCGCTGGTTCGACGATGATCCTGCTGGGCACGATGCTCGCGCCAAAGATGCCCGACGCGTTTACACAGCTGTTGACCGCGTCCCTAATCAGCACGCCAATGGCGATCGTCATGGCGCGCATCATCGTGCCGAGTGACATCAGCCGGGATCGCGCGCGTCTTCCGCTCGAGAGTAGCTATCGAAGCACGCTCGACGCGATGACGCACGGCACGATCAACGCGGTAAAGGTCGCCGCCTATGTCGTTGCGCTGTTGATCGTATTCGTCGGCACGATGGCGCTGATCGACACGTCGTTGGCCCTGATCCCGGTGACAGGCGCGCCGGTCACGCTGGCGAGCATCTTCGGCTGGCTGTTCGCGCCCGTCGCCTGGTTGATGGGCGTTTCCTCGGGGGACTATCAAACCGTCGGCAGCCTGCTTGGGACCAAGGTCGCAGCGAACGAAGTGGTCGCTTATGGGCGTCTCTTTGCTCTGCCGGCCGGATCGCTGTCCGCGAAATCGCAGCTGGTGATTACCTACGCGCTGTGCAGCTTCGGCAATTTCGGCAGCGTCGCGATCCTGATCGGCACGCTGGCGGCAATGGCGCCGCAAAAAGCGGACGAGGTCGTCCAACTCGGGCCGAAGGCGATCGCCGCCGCATTCCTGACCACTTGCATGACCGGCACCATCGTCGGCCTGCTTTACTCGATCATCTGAGGATTTATGACCACTCTTCCTGCCTTCGTCGCTTTTACCGGCGTCGACGATCCACGCCTCGTTCCCGCGATGCAGGTGCTTTCCACCCATTATCCGATCGAGTGGGGCATCCTGATTGACGATGAGCAAACCGAAAATGCGCTCTTCCCTAACCAATCTGAGCGGGCGGCGATGTTGGCGCAACCGGGCCTGCGCTGGGCCGCGCATGTCTGCGGCGAACAGGCAGGGCTGATTGCCAATGAACCCGACACGGCGACGGTCGCCTTGACCGGTTTCCAGCGTGTGCAGGTCAACCACAGTTTCTCGGGTAGCTCCCACGCGCATGTCGTCAACGCCATACGCTTTGGCAGGATGCGCGGCATTCGCACGCTGCTGCAGTGTTCGACAGACTTTCCCAGCGACAGCCGGCTCGATTGGCTGTTCGATGTGTCGTTCGGCACGGGTGTCAAGCCCAGCACCTGGCCGCCGCTGCCGCAGTTCGGCCCGTTCTGCGGCTATTCGGGCGGTATCGGACCAGCCAACGCTGCCGCTATCGTCGCCACTATCGACGCACCGCGTGACGGGCTGTTCTGGAT
>JACDGO010000218.1:0-2392 GCA_013821585.1 Sphingomonadaceae bacterium | reverse complement strand
GTTCTGGATCGACATGGAGTCAGGCGTGCGCACCGATGGCCATTTCGATCTCGCCAAATGCGAAGCCGTTTGCCGGGCGGTCTACGAATGATTGCGCAGACGGCCGACCCGGCACATCTCATCATCCTCGATACCGATCCGGGCATCGACGATGCGATGACCTTCGCTTTTCTCAAATCGCGGCGCGATGTCCGCTTGCTGGCAGTCACGTCAGTCTTCGGCAATGCTGATGTCGCAACGACGACGCGCAATGCGCTATACCTGCTCGACCGCTTCGGCATGGACGTGCCGGTTCATATCGGCGCGGCGACGCCGCTGAGCATCCCGCGTCGGCCGGTCGCCAGCCACGTCCACGGCCACGACGCCCTGGGTAATACCGGTTTGGCCTTGAACTTTGTCGGAAAAGCACATCCGGAGGCGGCGCACGATGCGATCGTCCGGCTGGTGCGTGCGAATCCCCATAGGGTCACCATCCTGGCGATTGCCCCACTGACGAATCTCGCGCTCGCATTGCGCGCCGCGCCGGACATCGCGGACCTTGTCAGCGATGTCGTCGTCATGGGCGGGGCGTTCGGCTATGGCGCCCGGCGCGGCAACGTGTCCCCCGTGGCCGAGGCCAATGCCGCCAACGATCCGCACGCGGCCGACGAGGTTCTCGGCGCGGCGTGGCCGGTGACGATGGTTGGTCTGGATGTGACGTCGCAGTGCATTCTGCCGGCGCAGGTTGCGGCGGACCTCGCGGAACGTGATGACGACGCGCGCTTCCTCTGGGACATCTCGCGCGCTTATGAACGGCTCTACCGCGATCATGACGGGCTGGACGGCGGCTGCATCCATGATGTCGCGGCTGCGATCCGGATGGTCGAGCCCGGCCTGTTCCGCACGGTATCGGGGCCGGTACGGGTTGTTACCGAGGGATTTGCCGCAGGGCAGACAATTTTGCGGCCCGAGGGAATACCCTTCCCGCCCGGTGCGTGGGATGGACTGCCCTCGCAAAAAGCCTGCATCAAGGTGGACAGTGCGGCGCTGTTGAAGATCTATCAGGCCGCCTTCACGCCCAAAGCCGACGTCGGCGGCGCTCTGACCGCTTCCGTGATCGGAGCTTCGTCATGATGAATATGCGACGCTACAGGAAGTCTCTGGCTTTACTGTCGCTGCTCGTCTGCAGCGCGACGGGTCGCGCCGTGGCGGCGCAGCCGGCGCCCTTACAGCTTATCGGTGTCAGCGCGATCGCGCGCGATGGCGGGCCGAACGGGGTTCCGGTCGGCGGCGTCTCCGGAATCGACTATGATCCACAGGCGCGGCGCTGGTATATGATCAGCGACGATCGCTCCGAACATGGCGCTGCGCGCTTTTGGGCGGCCGACATCGCGTACGGCCTCGGCAAGCCGCCGGTCTTGACGCGGATGCAAGTCTTTTCGCTCCACATTGAGGACGGCCGCACCTTCCCGGAACCCGGCCACGGGCGCGAGGCGTCCGATGCCGAGAGCATCCGGTTCGATTCTGGGAACGGTGCGCTGGTTTGGTCCTCGGAAGGCGATGCGCGCGACGGGTTCGGCCCAGCGGTGCGCCGAATGACGATAGCGGGCGCGCCGATCGCCAAGCTAACGCTGCCCAGTGTGTTCCGCTTCGATCCGGCTGCGCGGGGCGGTCCGCGTTCCAACCTCTCGATCGAAGGGCTGACTTTCACGCGGCACGGACATGTCCTCTGGCTTTCGTTGGAGGCACCGCTGATTCGGGACGGCCCGATCGCCTCGCGCGAGTCCGGTGCGGACGTGCGGTTCACGGCGGTGGATCCGCGTTCCGGGGCGCTGTTGCACCAATATGCATATCATTTGGAACCGATCGGCCCTGCTCCGCAAGACAGACTGGCGGATAATGGCGTCAGTGAAATCCTCGCGATCGACAACAGCCACTTCCTCGTCATCGAGCGCTCCGGCGTCCAGCAGAACGACAAGGAGTTTCTCTTCCGCCCCCGGCTCTTTTGCGCCTCCACGCGCGCCGCAACGCCGGTCGGGGAGCTTGCGTCGCTGCACGATGCGCATGTGCGGCCGATGCCGAAGCGGCTGGTGTTCGACTTCACCACGGTCACCGCGCCGCGTATCGACAATGTCGAAGGCATGACTTGGGGACCAGATCTTGCGAATGGTCATCGCAGCCTCCTTTTCGTGACCGACAACGACTTTTCGACGAAACGGCCACCAACCCAACTGATCGCGTTCGATGCGAGTGCCCATTCGGCCCAAGCTTTTGCCAGGGCCTTTTGCCCGCGTTGACTGTCGCTACCCCAGCCGCTCCATGACCCAGGCTCCAGCCTCGCCGATATTCCTGAAGTCGCGATATAGCGAGCGATCCTTCGGCAGGGCCACGGCCTCGTGCGACCAGGTGAGAT
>JACDGO010000217.1 GCA_013821585.1 Sphingomonadaceae bacterium | reverse complement strand
GTCGCCTCCTCCTCGGCCGTCAACGGCACGGTCTCGCCACGAAGCTGGCGCAGGCCGTAGGTGTGGCCGTAGGCGAAGTCGGGCGCGACCTCGACCCAGCGCCAGCCTTCGGCGCTGAGGGTGACCGCCGCCTCGTTGAGCTTTTCGGCCGTCATCATGTCGACCAGGCTCACGTCCTGCAGCCAACCGCCGTCGTCACCCTGGAACAGGTCGTTGAGGATCGTGCCACCCGCCTCCTCGTAGGCGGCGAGGCCGACGAACTGTGCGCGCTTGTCGGATGCCCGCACCGCGCCCTCGGTCAGCATCCGCCGGATAACGTAGGGCTGCTTGTCGTAGGACTGGCACAGCCGCTCGAACACCTGCTCCTGCCGCTCGTGGTCGCCGTTGACGGTGAACGCCATCAGCTGATCCAGCGTCATGCCGTCCTCGCCGTAGACGTCGAGCAGCTTGGGGCTGACCGACGCCAGCCGAAGCCGCTGCTTCACGACCGCCACCGAGACGAACTGGTTGGCGGCGATCTCCTCCTCGGACTGGCCCTTCGCGCGCAGTGCCAGGAAGGCCCGGAACTGGTCGAGCGGGTGCAGCGGCGCGCGCTGGACGTTCTCGGCAAGGCTGTCCTCCTCGGCAATGCCGTCCTCGCGCACGATGCAGGGCACGGGCGTTGTCTTCACCAGCCGCTTCTGCTTGGCGAGCAACTCCAGCGCGCGGAACCGGCGACCGCCCGCCGGGATCTCGAACATGCCAGTCTCGACGCCGTCCTCGCCGACGATGGCGCGGACGCTGAGGCCTTGGAGCAGGCCACGCCGGGCGATGTCCTCGGCCAGTTCCTCGATCGAGACGCCGGACTTTACGCGGCGGACGTTGGACTGGGACAGCACCAGCCGGTTGAATGGGATGTCGCGCGATGACGACAGGGTGATCTTCTGCTTGGACGCGGTAGCCATGGTCATTCTCCGTGACGGGCGGCCGGGAGCCTCTCTCTCGACCCTCAACCCGTCACGAAGCGCAGCGCCGCCCTCTCACTCTGAGGAGGCGACGCTGCAGGTAACGGAAGGGCCGGAAGGGGGAAGCGGATCGCCGACCCGCTGTCCCCCCGAAGCGTCAATGGACGCGGTCGAGCAACTTCTTGGCGCGGCCCTCCATGTCGAGCCGGGCGTCCTGATGCGCCTTGTCGCGCGCGACGGCGGTGATGCCCTGGACGAAGTCGAACACGCTTTCGGGCTTGCGACCTTCCTCGGCGAGGACCCGCTCGATGATTCTGGCCGTCTCGGCCTTGCTGAACCCGCGCTTGCGCAGGAAGTCGGCGCGGTCGTCGTCGCTGTGCGCGACGATACGCTCGCGGGCCTGCCGGATGCCATTGACGAACGGCAGCGGCGAGGAGTCGGCGAAGCGGGTCAGCGCCGGTGCCGCCTCGTGCGCGAAGCGGTTGGCGGCGTATTTGGAATGCCGGATGCTGATCTCCTCGAAATCCTCCACCCCCCAGAGATTGCGATTCTGGCACACTGCGCGGAGATAAAAGCTTGCCATACCCAGCGTTTTTGCGCCGACTTCCGAGTTCCAGCAGTAGAATCCCCGGAAATAGAGGTCGGGCGATCCATCGGGTAGCTTGCCAGCCTCGATCGGGTTGAGGTCGTCGACCAGGAATAGGAACACATCGCGATCCGACGCATAGAGAGTGGTCGTGTCGCGGCTGACATCGACATGCGGATTGTAGATGCCCGTCGACCAGTCGAGCACACCCGGCACCTTCCAGCGCGTGTCGCCGGTTCCGTTGCCCGCGATCCGCTGGACCGCCGCGACCAGCTCGTGATCGTAGATGCGGCCATAGTCGGGGCCGGTCACGGCGCGCAGTTCGGTGCGGCCATCATCGGTCTCCAGCGTCTTGACCTGCTCGGCGCGATGCGAGGTCAGGCCGTATTGGAGGTTGATGCCCGCCAGCGGCGCCGGAAGCTGACGCAGATAGGCGGCGGGCGCGCCGACAAGTGCCGCCAGCTGGCCGAAGCTCCAGTGCGTCGGCGCGACCGGGATGTCCGAGCCGGGGAGCATTAGGTCGAGCCGCTCGGGATTGTCGCGGCTTGCCTTGACGCGCACCGCAGCGCTCTCGACCGTCCGCGTCCGGCTGCGCTCGGCGCGGCCCCTTACCGACGCCATCAGGTCGTCCAGCGACATGAAGCGCTCGTCATCGGGGCGGCTGAACCACTCGGATGACACCCGCCCGATCCGCTGGCCGCGGCCGACATCGACACGGTAGCCGCACGACGTATCGCGCGCGGCTTCAAGAACCTGAACCTGGGTCATGGCAAATCTCCACGACGGGCGGCCGGGAGCCTCTCTCTCGACCCTCAGCCCGTCACGGCGATAGCCGCAGCCCTCTCACTTTCGACCGGCTCGCGCCGGTATCGAAGTCCGGCCTGCGCTCAGGCCGAGCGCGGCCCGAACCGATCTAACCCAGCCGCCTCGGCGGTACTATCGAGAACGAACCCTTACGGCGGTCGGCCGGCGCGGCGGCGTGCGCGCGGGCCTGGGGACCAGCCGTCGCCGCGACCCCCGGACAGAGCGAGAGTGCCACACAGCAACGAGGACGCGCGCACCCTGTCGGCTTCGCCAGAAGGCGTCAGAGTGCGCTCCGTTCATCCCCGCGTACTGCCAGGCGCGTCAGCGCCATCCCGCCAGTCGATCGTCACCCGGATGGGCCGAGACCGGCACGGGTTCGGTCGGAGCGCAGCGGAGATAGAGCGGCGGTCGCGCAGCGAGGCGTCATATTCGATTTCTGGCTGATGAACTCACGAGGTCACTGATCTACGCAACCCGCAGCTTGACACAGCGTGTCCATTTCTGCACATTCTGTGCATATGAGCGCCTTTTCCCGTCCCGCCAATGTCCCAGCTATTCGCCGCTACGGCCCAGGCGACCGGCTGCCCGTCCAGGCGCAACGCATCTGGCTGATCCTCGCGGGTCAGGTCAGCGGTCGCGACACGCTGCCGCCGCAGAGCGCCCGCACCGTCACCTATGGCGAACTGGCCCTTCGGATGGGGTATGCCGACACGCGAGCTGGACACATGTTGTCGCGCCAGCTCGGGATCGTCGGCCACTATTGTCTGATGAACGATCTTCCGGCCCTCAACGCGATGGTTGTCAACGCGACGACCAAAGAGCCGGGCGGTGACGTTGTGTTGACCCCCGGACGGAGCTTCCGCGACGAGCTGCGCGCCATCTATCGGCAGGACTGGTATGAGGTCGGCGTTCCCAGCACAGGCACGTTACGCAAAGTCTGGGAGGCGATGTGATCGTGCGCTCTCACGCAAGCGCATATGCTCCAACCTCGGTTAGCATCGTGCTGCTCGAAGAAGCGAACCTGACGCCTGCCGCCGCTCGCCCCTATCTGCGCTTCGCCGCGTCAGAGGCTTTGCGCGGTGCTTCGTCGCGCGCCAGCGTGTCGAGATGGCTTTGGCGCGAAAACGCAGGGTCCGCATTTCTCGCGGATGGTCGGACGGTCTCGACGACCTTCACGACTATTTGCAATGCCCGCCGCGACGAGCCAGCGTCGGTCGCCCGCATGGGGCGATCGTCGTCACCGACGACTGGCCCGACCAGGTCCCGATCGGCGATGCCGAGCTGCGCATCATCGAAAGCGGACTTCGAGACGAACTGGACGCACTGTTCGGTTCCGCGTCCTGAGTTGAGGAGCATCGCGTTATGACCAATGCCATTCTTGAACCGGTGGCGGCGCCGGTCGTGGCATCGACGCGCGCTGCGCTCTACCTGCGCGTTTCGACTCCGCGTCAGGCGGACCAAGACCTGTCGATCCCCGATCAGCGTCGCCAGCTTGAGGGGTACTGTCTCTCGCAAGGATGGGAGGCGGCGGCCGAGTTCGTTGAGCCCGGCGTCTCGGGCACCGATGATCGCCGCCCGGCGTTTCAAGAAATGATCGACGCGGCAATGGAGAAGCCTCCGGCGTTCGACACAATTATCGTCCATAGCTTTTCACGGTTCTTCCGCGATCAATTCCAGTTCGAGTTCTACCTCCGCAAGCTGATGAAGAACGGCGTCCACCTCGTTTCCATCACGCAGGTGCTCGGGGACGATCCAGCCAGCGAGATGATGCGCAAGATCATGACGCTGTTCGACGAGTATCAGTCGAAGGAAACCGCCAAGCATACGCTCCGGGCAATGAACGAGAACGCCCGGCAGGGCTTCTGGAATGGCGCTCGCCCGCCGATCGGCTACCGCGTGGTCGAGGCCGGACAGCGCGGCATGAAGATCAAGAAGAAGCTAGAAGTCGATCCGCTCCATGCGGAGACGGTGCGCCGCATCTTTCGCTTGGCGCTGGAGGGTGCCGACGGGCGCGGGCCGATCGGAGTGATGGCGATTGCGTGCTGGCTCAACGAGACCGGCATCCGCACTCGCTATGGCGGGCGCTGGGGCAAGGGCATGGTCCACCAGGTGCTGACGCGAACCACCTATATCGGCCAGCATCGCTTCAACAGGTATGATGCCAAGAAAGGCCGCGCGAAGCCGGCGGAGGAGCACGCCGTCATGGAGGTGCCGCCGATCGTCACGATGGCGGAGTTCGAGGCGGTGCAGCGTTCCTTGAAGTCGCGTAGTCCCAAGATGATGGCCCCGCGTGCGGTGGGCGGCTCGACGCTTCTGACGGGTATCTGCTTCTGCGCCTGCTGCGGCGGGTCGATGACGCTGCGGACCGGGACCAGCCGCAGCGGTCAGGAGTATCGCTACTATACCTGTGCCACCAAAG
>JACDGO010000216.1 GCA_013821585.1 Sphingomonadaceae bacterium | reverse complement strand
GGATCGGACAGGCCCGCGATGGTCAGCACGAGAAACGCGAGCTGCCAGCCGTGGTGGTCGACGCGCTGCGGCATGAACATGAGCAGACTCGTCTGGCAGCACAGCACCAGCCCCGCGCCGATCGCGAAGGCGCGTTGGTCGACAAGGCGGCGCACCGTCAGCGCCATGCCGAACAGCGCGACGCCCAGCGGGAGCATCGGCCCGATCGCGGCGGCGGCGCGCTCGGCGGTCAGCGCGCCCGCGAAGGGCCGGACGATCAGCTGGATCGCGGCGAGCGGCAGGTCGACGAAGCGCGACCAGTGGATGTTATAGCCGACCGGCGGATTGAGCTTGTACTGGCGCAGATCATACCACGCCTGCCCGTTCAGGAGCGCGCGGACCTGCGCCATGCGCATGTTGTCGTCGGTGTCTGGCAGAATGTAGTGCTGAATGAACGGCCAGCGCATGACGAGGAACACAGCTGCGGCGAGCAGCCAGATAACGAGCACCCAGCGCCGCCAGTGCGGCATCGTATCGTCGCCGTTGGTCATGCCCGCGCTTCCCCAAAGTCCGCCGCGCCCTTAAGGGCTGCCCGCCACCCTGCCAAGCGAACCCGCGCGATGCTCGACCGACTGCCGATGACCGACGACCAGCGCGCGCTCGCGGCGCAGGTGCTGCGCTATGCGATCACTGGCGGCGTCGTGACGCTGCTCGGCGTCTCAGCCTATTGGCTGTTCGTGCGCTATGTCGGCGTCGTGCCGCTCGTCGCCAACATCGCCGCTTATGTGACGTCGATGGCGTTCGGCTATGTCGCGCACAGCCGCTTTTCGTTCAGGGGGCACGGAACGCGCGACAATGTCGCGGCGCGAAGTTCGCGCTTCGTCCTCGTCTCGCTGGTCAGCTTCGCGCTCAACAGCCTGTTCGTCTGGGTGCTGACCGGCCCGCTCCACGGCGCCGACTGGTGGCCGATCCCGGCGATGATCTTCGTTACGCCCGCAGTGGTATTCCTGCTCAACCGCAAATGGGTATTCGCCTGAGATGGAGCGGATCATCTACGACCGGATGGCAGCGCACGACGCGACGCACTGGTGGTATCGTGCGCGGCGCGAGGTGCTGGCGGGCCTGATCGCGCGGCGGATCGCGCTGCCCAAGAGCGCGCGCATTCTCGAGATCGGCTGCGGGACCGGGCACAACCTCGCCATGCTCGCGCGGTTCGGCGCGGTCGACGCGATCGAGATCGATCCCGCCGCACGGAAAATCGCGGCCGAGCGGCTGGGAAGACCTGTCGGCGACGCGCCGCTGCCCTCGCTCGCGGACGTGGCGGACGCGTCCTACGATCTTGTCGCGGTTCTCGACGTGATCGAGCATGTCGAGGACGACCGCGCCGCGCTGAAGGCGATCGCCGCGCGGCTGAAGCCCGGCGGGCGCATCCTCGTCACGGTGCCTCAGTTCATGTTCCTCTGGTCGGGCCATGACGTCGCCAACCATCATTTCCGCCGCTATTCGAAGGCCACCTTGCGCCACGCGATCGACGAGGCCGGGCTGAAGGTCGAGCTGCTCCAGAGCTTCAATAGCCTGCTTTTCCCGCTCGCGGTCGCGAGCCGCGTCGCCGCGCGCATGACGGGGCGCGAGGGCAGCGACGACACGCCCCCGCCAAGGCCGGTCAATGCGCTGTTTCAAGCGATCTTCGCGCTCGAACGCTTCCTCGTCGGACGCGCGCCGATGCCGCCGGGCGTCTCGCTCGTCGCGATCGTGTCGCCGCGATGACCGAGGCGGCTGCCCTCGCGCGCCTCGCCCACGATCTGCGCAACGATATATAACGGCCGCCGCTTCGCCTCGATATAGAGACGTCCCAGATATTCGCCGATCAGCCCCAACACGAACATCTGCATCGCGCCCAGCCCGACAACGACGAGCATGGTCGACGTCCAGCCCTGCACCGCGCTGCCGGTCAGCCAGCCGACCGCGATATAGGCCATGATGAGGAGCGAGAATCCGGTGAGCGCGAGGCCCGCATGACTAGCGAAGCGCAACGGCGCGGTGGAAAAGCCGGTAATCGCATCGAACGCGAGGCGGAGTTGTTTCGCGAGCGGATAATGCGTCTCTCCCGCCAACCGCTCGGCGCGATCGTAGGGGAATGGAATTTGACGGAAACCGATCCATGCGACCATGCCGCGGATGAAGCGCGCCTGTTCGGGCATCGACAGAAACGCGTCGAGCGCGCGTCGGCTCATCAGGCGGAAATCGCCGGTGTCCAAGGGGATCGCGGTGTCGGTCAGCCGCGCGAGCAGGCGGTAGAAGAGCGCCGCCGACGCCTTTTTCGCGGCGCTTTCCCCGGCGCGAGCGCGGCGCACCGCGTAGACGACGTCGGCGCCTTCACGCTCCATCGCCGCGAGCATGTCCGGAAGCAGCTCGGGCGGATCCTGGAGATCGGCGTCGAGGATGAGAATGCGATCCCCGCGCGCGAGGTCGAGCCCCGCCGTCAGCGCGAGCTGATGGCCGTGGTTGCGCGACAAATCGACCGCGACGACATGCGCGTCGGCGGCGGCGATGCGCCGGACAGCGTCCCACGTTCCGTCCTTCGAGCCGTCGTTGATCAGCACGATCTCGTGATCGTCGCCCGCGACGTCCGACGCGACCGCCGACACGCGCGCATGCAACGCGTCGAGGCAATCCTCTTCGTTAAAGCACGGGACGACGATCGACAGCGCGGTCATTTGAAACGAACTAGCATCCGCCGGTCATCGACGCGATAGAGCGTGTCGCGGCCGTTCATCCATATGGGCGTGAGGCCCCTGGTCCAGCGCGGATCGAAACTCGGCGGGTCGATCAGCCAGACATAGTCGAACGCATCGCGCGGGAAAGTCGCGAGCGAAACGTCGAGCGGGCGCCAGAACTCGCCGCGGCAGCGCACGGCGGTGACGATCTCCGACGGATCGCCGCGATAATGCCGGGCCTCGGGGCGCTTCGCGGTCAGCAGCTGCGCCCCCGCCATATCCCACTGGTCGTTCGAGAACGCCTGCCGCCGGACGATCGCCATCGCGGGCAAATGCTCCATGCGGTTGGTCGTCCACAGCGTCCGGCACGGATGGCCGACGAAGCTCACCAGCCGCCCGCCGACGGGCACATGGTCGAGCGCCCCGAGTGCGCGGCCGTAATCGGCCGAGGCGCGCGCGAAGCTGACGGTGTTCGCCGCGATCCGCGCGCCGAAGAAGGCGAGACCGCCGAGCGCGAGCGCGTTCGCGAAGCGCACGCTCGCGCCGGGGCGCTGGCGAATGCCGATCACCGCGATCGCGATCATGAACGGCGTGATCCGCATGTCGGCATAGGCCGACCCGAACACGATGCGCGGCAGCAGCAGGAACACGGCGGCGAGGAACAGCGCGCTGGCGCCCAGATTGCGCGAAATCTCGAGCCGCCGGTCAGCGAGCGCATAGATGACGAGCATAACCAGCAGCCAGACCGAAAGCATGTCGAACGCCTGCCAGCGGTCACGCAGCGTCATCGTGAACCATTGCAGCTTCGCCGCCCAGTTGAACCAGTCGCCGGTCTGGCCCGACACATGGCCGCTGCGCCAGACGATCATCAGCATGAGCGGCGGCGCGATCGAGAGCACCTGAACGCCGGCGTGGAAGATCGCGTGCGGCCACGATCCGCCGCGGTCGTGCTGGCGAATCAGCTCGGCGGAGAAGGCGAGGACGCCCAATGTCCCCCAGCCGAAGGTGTGCGTGAGCCAAATCAGCGGCGCGAGGACGACGAACACGGCGGCGCGCAACCGCGTCCGCCCGAGCCGCGCGAGCTGCAGCCACAAAGCGAAGGCAAGCAGGGCGAACGCCATCGACAGCGCGAAATTGACGAAGCCGAACAGGAACGGGTGGCCATAGGCGAGCGGGAGGGCGAACAGCGACGTCGGTTGAACTTCGCCGTGCACCTCACGCGCGATCCATAGCAGTCCGCCGACCGTCATCGCCGGGATCGCCATGACGATCAGCTTGACGCCGAGTTCGAGCCCAAACAGCTTCGCCATAGGGATGATGAGAAGATCGACGCCGAGGTTGCCGATCAGCGCCCAGTGGAAGTCGTAGAACTGACGGAGAATCGCGGAATCGGCGTAGGACAGCTGGACACGGTAGCGGCCCATATGTCCGGGAAGGTCGATCAGCGGCGCGACCGGCGGCAGAAGCAGCGGGACCATCGCCAGCAGCACGAGCAGCGCGACCGTGCCGCGCCGTTCCCACCAATGGCTGTGCGTCGTCCCCACGCGCGCGCCTTAACGCGCGGCGCGGCGTCAGTCGATGCGGCGGTAAAGGAGCAGCGCGCGCGATCCCGTCTCGACCGGCCGGAGCCAGCCGGGAGGCTTTCCCGCGACGAGCCGCGCGGCGAGGCCGTTCGGATTGACGCGACGGTAGATCTGGGACTCGTCGCTGCGCGGCGACACGAGCACATAGGAGACGCCCATTGCTCCGACGATGGCGCGCGCGAGGTCGGGATCGCTCATGAACGCGCGCATCGTTTCGGCGATCGGCCGCTGCAGCCGATGATAGCTGCCCGAATAGGCGCTGTGAGGCGTTGTCGCGATCAGCAACGGCCCGAGATCGATCATCGTCAGCATGCGCGCCGGCGGGAGCGCCGCGACATGCGCGAGCGCGCAACGCGCGTCGCACGCTTCAGGCGGCGCCGCGGAAACGGCGGGGGGGCTCTTGCCGCGATCGGCGACGGCGGCCGCGAACACCGCCGCATAGACCGGCGTCAGCGGGGCCAGCGCCAGGATCGATCCCGCGCCG
>JACDGO010000215.1 GCA_013821585.1 Sphingomonadaceae bacterium | reverse complement strand
GTCGGGCGGAGTCTGATAGATCAGACCGAGGGTCATCACGACGCGACGCCGCTCGAGCCGCGCGAGATTCCTGATTTCCTTATCGAGCAAGTTCTTGTTGGCGACGATCACCTCTTCGCCGGTGGTCGCGCGAATGCGAGTCGACTTGAGGCCGATCGCCTCGACCGTGCCCGTCGTCGTCTCCCATTTGACGATGTCGCCGCGACGGAACGGTCGGTCGAACAGGATCGCGAGCGCCGCGAACAGATCGGCGAAAATGCCCTGCGCGGCGAGACCAATGGCGATCCCGCCGACGCCGAGCCCCGCGATCAACCCCGTCACGTTCACGCCGAGGTTGGACAGGATCAGGATCGCCGCGACCGCGAACAGGATGACGGTCACGAACAGGCGAATGATTCCGAGCGCCGAGGCGAGGCCCGCATGGCCTTCGTCCCCCATCGCGCGGTGCTCGACGATGCCGAGCACGATTTCCCGCGCGAACACGGCGGCCTGGAGAGTCGCGGCGATGACGAACAGGAAATAGACCGTCTTCGCGATGTCGCCGGGCGCGTGCGAGTAATTGGCGACGATCTGCGCGGCAACCGCGGCGACGAACCACAGCCTGATCTTGCCGAGCGCACCGCCGACGATCCTTCGCCAGTGGTTACGATCGGCGTGCCTGCGCGCCAACCACAGCCCGGCCCATTTCGCTCCAAGCAGCACCGCGACGACGATGCCGCCGATCACCAACGCGACAATGATTCGGCCGGTATTCTGGGTCAACCATTCGGCGCTGTCGGTCCACAACGCGTCGATGCGCATGTCGAGCCCGCGCACCTTCATCTGCGATCCGCCGGCGGTCTTCACCATTACGCCGCCTTCGACAGCGCCAGGCCCTTGCCGTCAAGCTGCGCGATCAGCGCGCGCTCCGCGCCCGACAGCCAGCGCGTCTTGCGCGGCAAGGCCGTGAAATCGAGCGCGCTCCCGGCGAGCGCGATCACCGCCGGGTGGACATAGGATTTGCGCGCCATCGTCGGCGTGTTGCCGAGCGCTTCCGCCACCGGCTCGAGCATCGCCTTCAGCGGCAGTTTGCGCTCCTCGCGCGCGGCCTCGACCAAGGCCTCGAGCGCGATGACGCTCGCGCTCCACGTCCGGAAATGTTTGGCGGTGAAGTCATCACCCATCGCCTCGCGAATATAGGCGTTCACCTCGGCCGAGCCGACGCCGCGAACCTCGCCCGCGTCGTCGCGGTATTGAAAGAGCTGCTGGCCGGGGAGGTCCTGGACCCGCCGGACGACGCGGCTGAGCGAGCGGTCGCTGATCGACAGCTTGCGCATCACACCCGATTTGGCACGATATTGCAGGTCAAGGCGCTTTCCCGCGACCTTGGCGTGGCGATTCCTGAGCGTCGTCGCGCCGAAACTCTTATTCGTCTTCGCGTAGGATTCGTTGCCGACGCGGATATGGCCGAGGTCGAGCAACCGCACGACCGCGGCGACCACCGTGTCGCGATCGTCGCCTCCGCCCGTCAGGTCGCGCTCGACGCGCGCGCGCAGCAGCGGCAGCGCGCGACCGAAATCGACGCAGCGGTCGTATTTCGCCGCGTCCTGTCTCGCGCGGAAATCGGCGTGATAGCGGTATTGCTTGCGACCTCGGTCGTCATAGCCGATCGCCTGGATATGGCCGTGCGCGCTCGGGCAAAACCAGGCGTCGTGATAGGCGGGCGGAAGCGCGATCGCGTTCAGCCGGTCGATCTCTTCGCGGTCGGTGATGCGCGCCCCCTTCGCGTCCCAATAGCCCCAGCCGTTCCGGACCTTCTTGCGCGTTATGCCCGGCAGGTCCGGGTCGACATAAGTGACTGCCATGCGGGGCTAAACGGCGGCGGGGTTGCCTTCGTTCCGGAACAGCGGCCGCCACGCCGCTTCGCGCGTGCGCCGCGCGGCATAGGTGTCGAGTCCGATCTGCACGCCGACGAGCATGTAGACGAAGGGTTGAAAGGCGATGCCGACGAACAGCGACCCGATCAGATAGATCAGATGCGCCTGCTGGAGCGCGCTGGCGAGATCGCCGATCCACGGTTCGCGCTTCCTATAGATGCTTCGCAGCCGCTCCATGCGGAACAGCCCCACACCGTGGATGATCAGCCACAGGACGAGGCCGGGCCAGCCCTGTTCCCCCAGCATTTCGAAATAGGCCGAATGATAGGCGCGCGCCTTGTCGTATTCGACCGAGTCGACGACCTGCGCCTGGTCGCCTTCGGCCGCGACCCTCTTCTTTTCGATGCGCAGTTCGTTCTGCCGATAGGCGTCGAAGCCGCCGCCGAAGGGATGGTCCTTCACATAGCCGAGCGTCCACTGCCACACAGCGATCCGCGTGGAGGCCGAGGTGTCGGCCTGATAGCCCTTGATCGTGTCCATGCGCGTCGTGAACGCCGACGGCAGCAGCGGCAGCGCGACGAGCGCCGCCGCACCGGCAAGCGATAGATAGAGGACGCGCCGCTTCGCGTCGCGCAGCAGCAACAGGCCGAGCACCCCGATACAGATCAGGCCCGTCCGCGCCTCGGTGCCGACGGGGATCAGCAGGCAGGCGAAAATCAGCGCATAGGCGAAGGTCTTCACGCGCCATTCGCGCGGGTAGATCGTCCCGTATTTCGCGAGCCACAGGATCAAAGGCACGATGCAGATCGCGACCGTCGAGATGATGCTGCCCTCGTAAAGCCCGGAATTGTTGTCGACCATCAGGTTCAGCGCGCCATAGCCGCCGCCCGACGCCAAGGTCTTGATCCCTCCGACGATGACGATCGACGCCGCCGACAGGATCATGAACAGGATCAGGCTCTCTATCCGCAGCCGCGTTCTGAGCGTCAGCGGCAGGAAGATCGCGAAGGCGAGCGCCTTCCACACCCAGCTCCACTTCTCGGCCGCCTCGAGCGGGAAATCGGCCTGGGTGGTGGTGATCCCGCAATAGATCAGCAGGATCAGTAGCAGCGCCTGCCGCGGCGCGAAGCGGCTGTCGCGCTTGTCGTCGACGATCAGCCACGACGCGAGCGCGAGCCCGGCGAAGATCAGCGAGATCGGCACGCTGTTGAGCAGCAGATACGTCAAGCGCTGCGGCGAGACGATGTCGACATAGACATAGGCAAGCACGAACACGAACGGGCGGCGCAAGCCGATCCCCATCAGCGCGAGCAAAAAAGCGACGAAGGCGAGGTCGCGCATCTAGCGCTGGCCCCAGCCGCCCTGCGCTTCGGGATCGGCAGGCGCGGGCTTGTCCTCGCGGTCGAGGTCGGCGCGGAACACCAGCCGCCACGCCGCGAGCAGCAGCAACGCATGGGTGAGCCCGAGCGAGAAGTTGTCGATCATTTCGGGCCTTCCGGTAGCAAAAGGCGGTTGACGCCGCCTTAAGTTTGTCCGTGGCAATTAGCGGCCATGCGCATCCTGCACGTCCTCGACCACAGCCTTCCGCTGCACAGCGGCTACACCTTCCGGACGCGCGCGATCATGAAGGCGCAAGTCGCGCGCGGCTGGGAGGTCGCGGGAGTGAGCGGTCCGCGCCACAATGGCGGCAACGGATGCGAAACAGTCGACGGGCTAAACTTTCACCGCACCGCGGGGCTCGCTCCCACATTCAGCCCGCACGGCGAGTGGCGCGAGATCGGGGCGTTCGCGCGGAGCATCGACCGCGTCGTCGAGGGCTTCCGGCCGGACATTCTTCACGCGCATTCGCCGGTGATCGGCGCGCTCGCGGCGCTACGCGTCGCGCGCAAGCACAAGCTGCCCTTGCTCTACGAAATCCGCGCGTTCTGGGAGGATGCGGCGGTCGGCAACGGGACAGGGCGCGAGGGATCGTTCCGCTATCGCGCGACCAAGGCGCTCGAAACCTGGGCGGTCCGCCGCGCCGATGCCGTCGCGGTGATCTGCGATGGCTTGCGCGGCGACCTGATCGCGCGCGGGATCGACCCGGCGAAGATCATGGTCTCACCCAACGGCGTCGACCTCGAACTGTTCGGCGCGCCGCCGCCGCGCGACGATGCGCTCGCGCGCCAGCTCGGACTCGACGGCGACGTGATCGGCTTCATCGGCAGCTTCTATGATTATGAAGGCGTCGACGACCTGATCGCGGCGATGCCGCTGATTCCCCAAGCGAAGCTGTTGCTCGTCGGCGGCGGGCCGATGGAAGCAAAGCTCAAGGCGCAGGCGGCGGGAAACCCGAACATCGTCTTCGTCGGACGCGTTCCGCACGAGGAGGTCGAGCGCTATTATGGGCTGATCGACATTCTCGCCTATCCGAGGAAGAAGATGCGGCTGACCGATCTCGTCACGCCGCTGAAGCCGCTCGAGGCGATGGCGCAAGGACGGCTGGTCGCGGCGTCGGACGTCGGCGGGCATCGCGAGTTGATCGAGGACGGCGTGACGGGGACGCTGTTCGCGCCCGGCGATCCGCAAGCGATCGCAGCCGCCCTCAACGGATTGCTCGCCAACCGCGAGGCGTGGAACGAACGGCGCACGGCGGCGCGGGCGTTCGTCGAGCGCGATCGTAACTGGTCTTCAAACATTTCGCGTTACGAACCCGTCTACCTAAAATTGGCCGGAAAACCGGTCGCAAAGGACTGATTGATGGTCACGCTCGCCCGCCGCGCCGCCCGCATTCGCTTCGCGCCCGTCGCTGCGGCGATGTTCGGCTTTGCCGCCGCGATCCTCGTCGCCGCGATGCCGAAAGCGCTGTTCGAGGGGTTGATCGCCGCGAGCGGCCTGCCCGGCGTATTCGCGCCCGCGACGCCGCCGCTCGGCCTCACGG
>JACDGO010000214.1 GCA_013821585.1 Sphingomonadaceae bacterium | reverse complement strand
CTATCACCTGGGCGGCGACCGCGCGCGCCTCGCGCGTCAGATCGGGGCGCGGCTCCATTACGTCGATCGGCGTCGCCCGTCCGCGCAGCACGACGCGGCCCAGCGGGCGATACCAGTCGAGCCCCGAAAGCTCGGCGGCTTCCTTCGACACGAGCACGCTCGTGTCGAGCTGCTTGTTCGCCGATTCGAGCCGGGACGCCGTGTTCATGCTGTCGCCGAGCGCGGTGTACTGGATGCGTCCCTCGCCGCCGAAATTGCCGACGATCGCATCGCCGTGGTGGAGGCCGACACGCGTCTTGCCGATCGCGGGAACGCCGTCGGGGACGTTGGCGCGGAACTCTTCGCCCGCCTGCCACATGGCGAGCGCGGCGCGCGCCGCGCGTTCGCCGTCGTCGGGCCGTGCGATCGGCGCGCCCCAGAAAGCGACGACCGCGTCGCCGACGAACTTGTCGATCGTCCCGCCGTGTTCGAGGACCACCGCCGACAGCATGTCGAGATAGCGGTTGAGCAAGGTCGCGACGAGTTCGGGCTCGATCGCGTGGGAGAGCTTGGTGAAGCCTTCGAGGTCCGTGAACACGACGAAGATCTCGCGTTTCTCGCCGTGGAGCGCGAGGCTGTCTGGGTCGCGCATGATTTCCGCGGCGATGTCGCGCGGCAGATATTTGCCAAGCGCCGACTGGGCGAAGCGCCTCTGCTCCGAACCCACCGCGCGCACCGCCGAGCCGACGGCGGCGAAGGCGACGAACCAGCCGACGCCCCAGCCGAACGCGGGCAGCGACTGCGTATCGACGCCGATCTTCTGAAGCCCGAAGGGGAGGGCGACATAGAAGGCGAGTTGGCCGGCCATCATCAAAGCGACGACCCCGGCGCGAACTCCGCTCAGCGCTGACAGCGCGCCGGTCAGGACGACAAGCAAAGAGCAGACCCAGTTCGCCCAACGCGGCAGCGCGGCGAACCAGCGCCCGTCGAGCAGTTGCGCGAGCATGTGCGCATGGACTTCCAGCCCGATCATCGACCCGTTGCGGTCGCGGTCCTCGAGCGCGCTATCGTTGACGTACCAAGTGAGCGGCGTGGTGAACTGATCCTGGTCGATGATGTCGCCGCCGATGAGGACATAACGGCCCTCGATTTGCGGTTTCACGGCCGCCGCGATGTCCGGATTAGCGAACAGGTCGATCGGAAATTTGGCGAACACGGGCCGGTCAGCCGATCGCGGCAGTCGATAGCCGATCGAGCGCTGATAGTCCCGGCTGGCGGTTTTGCCGGTCATCGCATTCGACAGAAGCGGAGGAAGCTTGCGCGGCTGTGGCGGCCAACTGCGCATGGTGCCGTCGGAATCGGGCTGAAAGAAGACGCTTGTCGGATGGACCGCGGGCGTCGCGATCGAATGCTGGAAACGGGTCAGGAACGCTTCCTGCCAGCCCTGGATGTTCGCCTTGTTGGTCACGTTGGATGCGAATGCGAGAAACGTGGGGGTTTTCATGTTGCGGAACGCCGTGATCAGCGTGGCGTCTTCGGGCTGGGGTTGGTCGATCAAGACGTCGATGCCGATCGCCTTCGCGCCCATCGCGTCGAGCGCGGTCAGTGCGTGTGCGAGGATAGTGCGGTCGACCGGCGAACGCTTGGCGGTCGCGGCCAGCGTTTCGTCGGTATAGACGACCATGACGATCCGCGGATCTTGGTCGACGCGCGGCGCGGTAACGGCCGCGCGGATATCGAACAGCGCGCGCTCGGCGCTGACCGCGAGCGGAATGTGCCACGAATAGCGCGCGACGAGCAGCGCGAGCACGAGGAAGACGCTCGTGACGATCAGGCGCGGAGCGCCGAGCTGGCGCGCGACCTGCCTTGCGCGGCGGCTCAGGCGTTCCGCCCGCTGCGCGTCGGCCACTCTGGCTAGCTGCCCGTGATCAACGGCTGCCCGCCGTCGCCGATGACGGCGAAGCCGGACCAGTAATAGGGGTGAGAAGTCTGCGGATCGTCCATCAACGCGCGCTCGGCGGCATTGAGCGCCTCGCCGACCGAGGCGCCGTGCGCGTCGTGGAACAGCCCCGAGATCAGCCGCTCCGTGGCATGGAAATCATCGGGCGCTGGCCAGTGGCTCGCCAGCACCGAACGTCCGCCCGCGCCGATGAACGCGCGCACCAGCCCGTCGAGAGCGTTGCCGCCGCCGGTCGTCACGCCCGCTTCGCGCGTCGCCGCGATCGTCGCCTTGCCCGCCGTGTCGCATGCCGATAGGATGACAAGATCGGCGTTGATCTTGAGGTCGTAGATTTCACCAAACGAGAGCAGCCCGTCCGACCCCTCGCCGCCGAAGCTGGTGAGGAGCGCGGGGCGCGCCGGACATTCGGGACGCGGCGCGGTGACGAGACCGTGCGTGGCGAAATGAAGGATGCGATAGTCGGCGAGGTCGGTACGCGCGATGACGTTCGTGTCAGTGAACGCCGCGCCGGTCACCAGCTCTGAACGTTGCGCGCCGACGACCGCTGCGGCCTGGCGCAGCTCCGCCGCCGAAACCGGCTTGTTCCACTCGGTCAGTGGCCAGGTGCAGTCGGTCGCGCCCTCGCCGCTCATCGAGCGCGAGGAGGCGACGCGCACCGCGTTGGAGACCGGCGCGTTCTGGCCGAAGCCGAGATATTGCCGCGTCGCGGTCGACGCGGGCGTTCCGCGCGCGTCCCGGAAGCTCCGCGCCGAAACCGCGGTGCTGACCACCGCCGTCCGGCCGAGCCAAGCGACGCCGGTGAAATCGAACTGGTCGGCGTCGGGCCGCGCGATCCGCGCCTGATAGCGCTGCACGCTCGCGTCGTCGGCGACGAGCAGGTTGAGCGGAAGTCGCAGCATCGCGCCGTCGGGCTCGAAGATCACGTGCTTCACCGTCGCGACACGGCCGGCGACCGGCCCGAGCAGCGCGACGTAGAGTTTGCGCGCCGCGACGATGTCGAACGGATAGGTGTTGAGCTGGCCGCCTTCGTCGGTGACGATCGTCTCGCGGATCGCGTCGACGCTGGCGTCGAGCTCGTCGGGCGACAACGGTACGCGCCAGGCGGTCGCGTAGTCGCTCGTCGCGAACAGGCCATAGGCGGCGCGCCCGACGACGAGCAGCTTCAGATAGGCCTCGCCGGGCTTGAGTGTCGTCTTGAGTTCCGCGAGCGTCAGCGCGTTCGGGCTCAGCGCGCGATATTGCGGGAACGCCGCGAGTTGCGCCTGCGTCGCGGTTTGCTCCGCTGTATATTGCGACAGATCGGTCTGAAGTGCGCCGATCGCGTTCTTCACCGCCGCGGTCTGGTCTGTGAGGACGAGGAGGTTGGCGAGCTCTATACGGCTCCGCTCGATGTCGCGGTCGAGCGTGCGCGCCTGACGGAACAGCCGCGACCCTTCGCCCGCGCCTTCGCTCAGTTCGCGCGCGAGGATCGCCTGCGTGTCGGCGACGCCGGGGCGGACCATCGTCTGCGTCGCGAGGAAGAAATCGTCGGCGAGCGCCGGGCTCGCCGGCATCTGCTCGACGAGCAGCTGGAAATAGGGGCTGAGCAGGTTGCCGAGGCCCGTCACCGACGAGCGGTTGTCGGCGGCGGTCTGCACGACCGTCCTAAACTCGGTCATCGCTTCGCCGGCCTTGCCATGGCGCGCGAGATAGGCGGCGAGCCGCGCGCGCGCGCCGTTGACCGCGATCGTCTGCGGATAGCGCGTCTCGAGCAGCGCGAGCGCCTCGCGCATCTTCGCCTCGCCGCCCGCAACGTCGCCCGCGTCCTCGAGCGCGAGGCCGGTCTCGGCGAGAATCTGCGAACGTAGTCGCGTGATCGAAAGCACCCGGCCCTGGCGCACCGCGATCGCCCGCGCATAGGCTTGTTCGAGCTGCGCGCGCGCCGGGATCGGCTGGCCTTTCAGTCTCAGGAGCGTGCCGCGAATCTGGAGCGCCTGCGCGTCGATGATCTGCGCGCGCTCGTCGGGCGTCAGCGCGCTCGATTCGGTCGCGCCGATGCGCTGCGCGACGGGGATGCCGCTGTTGATCTCGGCGGCGACTTGCGCGCCAATCTCGATCGCGCTGCCCGGAAGCCTGACCTGCTCGCCGAGCGGCGTCACCGGCTGGTCGAGCCGCGCGAGCGCCTCGTCGTAGCGCTGCTGGTTGAGCAGGTGCAGCGCCTCGAAGTTGCGGCGCAGCCGCGTCTGGACGCGGTCGGTCGTCGGGATGCGGTTGGCCTCGGCGAACAGCGCTTCGGCCTCGGCGAAGTCGCCGAGGTTCGACTTCTGCAGCGCGCGGTTGATCAGATATTCGCCGGTGCGCTCGTCCGTCGCCGTGCCTCCGCTCGCGCGTTGCTGGAGCGTATCGAAGAATTCCGCCGCTTCGGCATAGTTGCCGCTGTTGTTGCGGCGATAGCCTTCGGCGAGCGCTTGGTCGGGATCGAGCGTCCCCGCCTGGACGCGCGCGAATGCCACCGGATCGGCGACCGAGGTCGTCGCGACCTCGACCTTGCCCGGAACGATCCGGTCGGCGACGATCGTTCGCAGGCCGAGCGTCAGCGCCGATTCATAACCCGCGAGCCCTTCGGCGGCCCACAATATGTTGCCGCGCCTGACGCTGTAGACCTTGTAGCCGACGCTCGCGCCCCTGAGCGCGCATTGCCTGACCGCGACCTGCCCGAGATCGGCGACGCTCTCGGTCGTCTCGCCGGTGCAGGCGACCTCGTCGGCGCGCGCGGCGGCGAGGCGCGCTTCGGCGGCGGTTTCCAGGGTGCGCGCGCCGATCACGGGCACGTCGAAACGCAAATCCTGCCTCGGCTTGGAAACCTTCGCC
>JACDGO010000213.1 GCA_013821585.1 Sphingomonadaceae bacterium | reverse complement strand
CTGCGAGATGTTCGGGAAGAATTGGCTATACGAACCTTCTAGATAGGTGTTTCCAACCAGCGCTGGCCCACCGTGGCCGGGGCCGGCGATATAGATCATGTCCAGATCACGCGCGCAGATGGCGCGGTTGAGATGGACGTAGATAAAGTTCTGCCCGGGAGTCGTGCCCCAATGCCCTACGACCAGCGGCTTGACGTGAGCGAGCGTCAGCGGCTCGCGTAGCAGCGGGTTGTCGTAGAGATAGAGCTGGCCGACCGACAAATAGTTCGCCGCGCGCCAATATGCGTCGGTAAGGCGAAGCTCTTGCGATCCGAGGCAGTACTTTGGCGGCGGCGTCGAGACGTCGACAAGTCCCACGGACTCGCGTGGAATGACCGAAAAATCCATGGGGGTGCGGCTCCGCATCATGTGAGGATCGGCGGCGTCGTTCGGCGCCGGAAATCATTTCAGCATGGTCTACCGCAACCTTGCCGCTCGGGAGCAGGGTCGGAATCTACGTATCGAACGCAATCTGTGTAGTTTCCGGTGATGGCTTGCCTTGGCGATAAGCCTTAGTCCTAACGCAATGAAACGACTGATCGCCTTCGATCTCGATGGGACGCTCGCTGAGAGCAAGCAGGCGATCGACGCCGAGATGGGAGCACTGCTGGCGGGGCTCAGCCGCTGGATCGTCGTAGCCGTCATTTCGGGAGGTGACTGGCCGCAATT
The DNA here is from genome assembly GCA_013821585.1 of Sphingomonadaceae bacterium. Taxonomy (GTDB): domain Bacteria; phylum Pseudomonadota; class Alphaproteobacteria; order Sphingomonadales; family Sphingomonadaceae; genus Sphingomonas_O. The sequence goes on along the minus strand of JACDGO010000213.1, from coordinate 4,105 downwards.
CCAGCAACAGCTCATTGGCAATCTCCCCAAGGGAATCGATCTAAGCCGATGGTTCCTGCTGCCGACCTCGGGCACCAAGCTCTACCGGCATGAAGGTGGCGACTGGCGGCAAGTCTATGCCCAGAGCTTTACCGACGACGAGCGGACGCGCATCCTTAGAGCGCTCGATACGGCCGTCGTGGCGGCAGGACTCTCTGAAGACCGTATCTGGGGCGACCGGATCGAGGATCGCGGCAGCCAAATAACCTTTTCAGGGCTAGGCCAACACGCGCCACTCGAAGCTAAGCAGCTATGGGACCCAGATTTTATCAAGCGCAAGCGACTTCAGGCTGCGCTGGCACCTCTCCTCCCTAGGTTTGCGGTCCGGGTGGGAGGATCGACCTCGATCGACATCACGCGAGAGGGCGTGGATAAGGCCTTTGGCATGAGCCAGCTCGCTGATGTCGCCGGAATTCCAACCAAGGACATGATATTTCTCGGGGACGCGATCTATCCCGGCGGGAACGACGACGCCGTCCGCGCCGCGGGCATCGATTCGATTGCGGTTCGCGACGTCCATGAGACAAAGCGGGTGGCAGAGGGTATCACGCTCTGCTTGGCCGGCATGCGCGAATGAGCCTCTCGAAACCTTCGGCTTGGCCGATAGCTGCGTAGTTTCCGATTCTCGCGCTGGCAGGGGCATCCCGAATAAAATGCGGCCAGCCGGAAGCTTCTGCTCTCCGGGATGATATTTGCCCACGCGGCCAAGTCCGGTTTCCGGGAGATTACGATGGCCGGATCGGTCCTCACGCTAAATGCCGGATCGTCGAGCCTCAAATTCGCGCTGTTCGATGCCGCGACGCTGACGCCTATCCTTCGCGGCGCAGTCGATGACATCCAAGCGGCGGCGTGTATGACGGCGCAGGACAACGACGCGGCGTCGCTTACCGAGCGGCGCTGGGCGACCGGAACTCCGTTCGAAACGATCCTCCACGATCTGCTCGATTTCAGCCATGACCATGCCGGCCACGAAGGTCTCGTCGCAGTCGGTCATAGAATCGTGCATGGCGGCCCAGACCATGTCGGACCAGCGGCGGTCACGCCCGACCTTCTGGATGCGTTGGAGGCGTTAACGCCGCTCGATCCGCTCCACATACCGCATAACTTGGCGCCAGTACACGCCATCGCCGCCGCCGGGCCCAGGCTACTGCAGGTCGTCTGCTTCGACACCGCGTTCCACCGCACGATGCCCACGGTCGCCCAAGCGGTCGCTCTGCCCATCGCGATCGTGGACAGCGGCATCCGGCGCTACGGGTTCCACGGCCTGTCCTACGAATACATCGCCCGCCAGCTCGCTCGAACCGCTCCCGATCTGGCCCGGGGCCGGGTGATCGTCGCGCATCTCGGCGCCGGCGCGAGTCTGTGCGCGCTGCAACGCGGCGTCAGCATCGCGACGACAATGGGATTCAGCGTGCTCGACGGGCTGGTGATGGCGACGCGCTGTGGCAGCATCGATCCAGGCGTGATCCTTTATCTCGGCCGTATGGGGCACAGCTTCGCCGAGATCGAGGACATGCTCTACCACCGTTCGGGGTTGCTCGGCGTGTCCGGGATCAGTGGCGATATGCGCACTCTTCTCACGAGCGAGGCCGCCGAAGCGCGCGCGGCAATCGAGCTTTTCACTTACCGGATCGCGACCGAAATCGGCGGGCTTGCCAGCGCACTCGGCGGTATCGACGCGCTGATTTTTACCGCCGGCATCGGCGAGCATGCGCCCGAAATCCGGGCGGCGATCTGCGCCCGGCTTGCATGGCTCGGCCTGAACCTGGACGAGACTCTCAACGCCGCCGACGCCGTCCGTATCAGCGCGGCCGCCAGCAAAATCGATGTCCGCGTGATCGCCACCGACGAAGAGGCGATGATCGCACATCACACGCAAGCGATCATCCGCGCCGAAATCCGATCGAAGGTGGACGCCCATGGTTGAAGCGGACACAACCGGCACGGTGATCGCCGTGCGCGGCGCGGTCGTCGATGTCCGCTTCGACGGCGCCGTGCTGCCGGCGATCGACACCGCGCTTATCGTCGAATGGGACCGGCCCGAGCCCTTGGTGCTGGAGGTTCACAGTCACGTCGATCCCGTCATCGTTCGCGGCATCGCGCTGCAGGCGACGAAGGGGCTGGCGCGCGACACCATTGTCCGCGCCACCGGAGAGCCGGTCAAAGTGCCCGTCGGCGATGCGGTGCTCGGTCGCCTGATCGACGTGGTCGGCACGCTGCGCGACAACGGCCCCGAGCTCCCCGCCGATACTCCGACCCGCAGCATCCATAATCCGCCGCCAGCGCTCGAAGACGAAAGCTCCGCGACTGAGATTTTCGAAACGGGCATCAAGGTGATCGATCTCCTCGCGCCGCTTGCGCAAGGCGGCAAGGCGGCAATGTTCGGTGGCGCCGGTGTTGGCAAAACGGTGCTCGTCATGGAGTTGATCCATGCGATGGTCGAAAAATACCGGGGCATATCGGTGTTTGCGGGCATCGGCGAACGGTCGCGCGAGGGGCATGAATTGCTCACCGACATGCAGGGCTCGGGTGTGCTCGAACGCACCGTGCTCGTCTATGGTCAGATGAACGAACCGCCCGGCGCGCGTTGGCGGGTGCCGTTGACCGCGCTCACCATCGCCGAATATTTCCGCGACCAGAAGCATCAGAACGTGCTGCTGCTGATGGATAACGTCTTCCGCTTCGTTCAGGCGGGAAGCGAATTGTCGAGCCTGCTGGGGCGCCTCCCATCGCGTGTCGGCTATCAATCGACGCTGGCCACCGAAGTAGCGGCGCTCGAGGAGCGGATCGCCTCGGTTCCGGGCGCGGCGGTGACTGCGATCCAGGCGGTCTATGTTCCAGCCGACGACTTCATTGATCCGGCGGTAACCGCGATTTCGAGCCACATGGACAGCATCATCATGCTGTCGCGTAAGCTCGCGGCCGAAGCATTCTATCCCGCGATCGATCCGCTCGCATCGTCTTCGGTGCTGCTTGATCCCCTCGTGGTGGGCGAAGACCACTACGCGCTGGCCGAGCGGGCCCGCGAGGCGCTGGCGCGGTTCGAGGAACTGCGCGACATCATCGCGTTGCTCGGGGTCGAGGAACTCGGCACCGCCGACCGGCTGATCGTAAAGCGCGCGCGGCGGCTGCAGCGTTTTCTAAGCCAGCCGTTCGTCGTCACCGAAGCATTCACCGGCACGCCCGGCGTCAGCGTCAGCCGCACTGATACGCTCGCCGGGTGCAAAGCGATTCTCGACGGCGAGGTCGACGATTGGGCGGAAAGTTCGTTCTACATGGTCGGCACGCTCGGCGATGCGCGAGCAAAGGAAGCCGCCGCGACGAAGTCGGGCGCTACGGCCACCGCGAACGATGCTTCCGCGAAGGTGGAGGTCCCGGCATGAGGCTGCGCATCAGCACTCCGCTCGCAGTCGTCGTCGACGAGGACGCACTCGCTGTGCGCGCCGAGGACGACAGCGGTAGCTTTGGGATCTTGCCCGGTCATGCCGATTTCCTCACCAGCCTCGCCATCTCGGTGGTAGAGTGGAAGCGCGCCGACGGATCGCGGCATTATTGCGCGGTCCGGCGCGGCATGTTTTCGGTCTCGGCGGGAAAGCAGGTCGCGGTCGCGTCACGCGAGGCGATTGCCGACGACGACCTCGCCACGCTCGATGCAACCGTTCTCGCACGGTTCCGCGCGGACAGCGAGCAAGAGCGACACGAGCATTTCGAAAGCATTCAGCTTCAGCTGAACGCGATCCGGCGGATCGTGAGCCAGCTTCAGCCCGGCAATGCGCGCGGCAGGCTTTTCACATGATCGTACCGGAGGAAGACCCGATGATCGCCGAAATCAAGCTTCGAAGCGAGCGCAATGAGCGTTGGCCTCGCGACGGTAACGGCTCGGTCGCCCGCCGGTTAGCGCAGATCGGCGTACTCGGCTGGATCACGGTAATTCCGATATTGATCGGTATCTTCGCCGGGCGCTGGCTCGACGCGAGGTTCCAAAGCGGCATCTTTTGGACCGCGCCGTTGCTGGTGCTCGGCGCCGTGCTGGGCTGCTGGTCGGCCTGGCGCTGGATCAAGAGCG
>JACDGO010000212.1 GCA_013821585.1 Sphingomonadaceae bacterium | reverse complement strand
CTACTGGCTTCTCTACCAGAAATTATTCCCCTACTTCCACGCCTTCCGCATCTTCCGCTACCTCACGTTTCGAACCGCCTTCGCGACGCTGACCGCGCTGCTCATCGGCCTGCTCATCGGCCCCTATCTCATCGACCGCCTGCGAGAGTTTCAGATCAGCCAGTTCATCCGCGAAGACGGCCCCAAAGATCATCACAAAAAAGCCGGCACACCCACCATGGGCGGCCTGCTCATCCTCGTCGCCATCCTCGTCCCTACCCTGTTGTGGAGTGACCTCTCCAACCCCTTCGTCTGGCTCGTCGTCCTCGCCACCATCGGCTTCGGCGGCATCGGTTTTGCCGACGACTACATCAAGATCGTCCACAAAAGAAATCTCGGCCTCACCTCCGGCGCCAAAATGGGCGCGCAAATCGCCGTCGCTGTCCTCATCGCCATTCTGCTCATGGTCCTGCACCACGGCGGGGACTACTCGACGCGCCTCATGGTGCCGTTCTTCAAAAATTTCCGTCCCGATCTCGCCATCGACTCCCTTCACCACATGCCGCACCTGTGGCTGTTAGCCTTCGTTCCCTTCATCCTCTTCACCATTCTGGTTCTCGTTGGCTCCAGCAACGCCGTCAACCTCACCGACGGTCTCGATGGCCTCGCCATCGGCTGCATGATCATCGCCGCCAGCGCCCTCACTGTGCTCACCTACCTCAGCGGCAACGTCGTCTTCGCCGACTACCTCGGTCTGCAGCGCATGCCTTTAGTTTCGGAGCTCACCATCTTTTGCGGCTCCATGGTCGGCGCCAGCATCGGCTTCCTTTGGTACAACGCCCACCCGGCAGAGGTCTTCATGGGCGACGTCGGTTCGCTCGCTCTCGGCGGAGCCATCGGCACCGTCGCCGTCATCATCAAGCAGGAGCTTCTCCTGCCCTTCATCGGCGGCGTCTTCGTTCTGGAAGCGCTCAGCGTCCTGCTCCAGGTAGGCAGCTACAAGCTGCGCAAAAAACGCATCTTCAAAATGGCCCCCATCCATCACCACTTTGAGCTGCTCGGCTGGTCAGAATCAAAAGTAATCGTCCGCTTCTGGATCGCAGCATTAGTCTTCGCCCTCTTCGCCCTGACCACGCTCAAGCTGCGCTAACTCTGATCTGTTTCTCAAATAAAAAGAAGTTGTCATCCCGACCCAAGCGCAGCGAAGTGGAGGGACCTGCTTTCCGCTCAGCACAGCAGCAATCTAATAAGAAAAAGGTGTCATCCGTCTGACGACGAACCGCGCATTACGCCGATATCAAAGAACATGGGACAATCAAAATCGCAGTCAATAGGCCCAGCATGGAATTAAAAGGCAAAAAAATCCTCGTCGTTGGGGCAGGGAAGTCCGGCCTGGCCTCGGCCATTTTTTTGCGTCAGCACGGCGCGCACGTCACCGTCTCCGACACGCGCAACATCGAAGCCCTTGCTTCAGAAATTCCCGCACTGCTCGATGCCGGCGTCATGGTGGAGGCCGGTGGCCACGGCCTGCCCACCTTCCGCCGCCAGGACATCATCGTCGTCAGCCCCGGTGTTCCCACCGACACGCCGGAACTCGTGCAGGCCCGCTGCTTCGGCACCCCTGTCATCGGAGAACTCGAACTCGCCGCAAATTTTCTGCAGGGCAGCATCCTGGCCATCACCGGCTCCAACGGCAAAACCACTACGACAGCACTCTGCGGAGAAATCTTCCGCGCAGCCAGTCTCCCAACCCAGGTCGGCGGCAACATCGGCGTCCCTGTCATCTCGCTCGTCGCAACCAGCAGCCCGCAAGGCTGGACCGTTCTCGAGGTCTCCAGCTTTCAGCTCGAAACCATCGTTTCTTTCCGCCCGAAGATTGCCGTCATCCTCAACATCACGCCCGACCACCTCGACCGCCACGGCAGCATGGAAAACTACATCGCCGCGAAAGAGCGCATCTTCCTCAACCAGACCTCCGAAGACTTCCTCATCCTCAATGCAGAAAATCCCGACACCCAGCACGCCGCCGCTCGCGCTCGCAGCCAGGTCTTCTGGTTCAGCGCCCGGCGCCCCGTCCGCCAGGGAGCCTTCGTCTATCAGGACGCAATCGTCTGGCGCTCCGATGAGCAGGCCGCGCTCGAACCCGTCCTGCCCGTCGCGGGAATTCCGCTCAAGGGCGAACACAATGTTGAAAATGTTCTCGCAGCCGTCTGCGCCGCAAAACTCGCGAGTATTCCCGTCGAGGCCATCCGCAAATCCGTCGCCAACTTTCGCGCCGTCGAGCATCGCCTCGAATTTGTCGCCCGCGTCCGCGATGTCGATTTCTACAACGATTCCAAAGCCACTAACGTCGATGCCACCCTCAAGGCCATCGCCGCCTTCTCCGGCGGAATCCATCTCATCCTCGGCGGCAAAGATAAAGATTCTGACTACACCCTGCTAACGCCTTTATTGAAGCAACGAGTCCGCGCCGTCTACACCATCGGCGCCGCCGCAGAAAAAATCGAATCCCAAATCGCAGGCGCAACAAAAATCATCCCCTGCCAAACGCTCGAACGCGCCGTCGATCAGGCCGCCCAAAACGCCCAGTCCGGAGAAGTCGTCATGCTCGCTCCAGCCTGCTCCAGCTTTGACCAGTTTCAGAACTATGAACATCGCGGACACTGTTTCAAACAATTCGTTCTCTCGCGGCAGGGTGCATGGCAAAACGCGTCGGCATAGATAAGTGGCTCTTCATCGTCACCATATTGCTGGTCCTTTTCGGCCTGGTCATGGTCTTCTCCGCCTCCGCCGTCATGGCGAAGGAGCGCTTCGGTTCGCCCTATTTCTTCGTGCTCAATCAGGCCCGATGGGCCGTGCTCGGCCTCATCGCTATGTTCCTGCTCATGCGCGTCAACTATCGCCGCTTCAATAATCCGTCTGTCGTCTTCCCCTGCGTCGCCATCACCGTTCTTTTTTTACTCGCCGCATTTCTCATGCATGATTCACACCACACCCATCGCTGGATTCGCTTCGGTCCCATCAGCTTCCAGCCTTCAGAAATCGCCAAGCCGACGCTCGTCCTTTTCCTCGCCTGGTTCCTGCAAAGCCGCGTCGATCAGCTGCAGGACTGGCGTCGCGCCCTGCTTCCCGCCGCCGTCCCCAGCCTGCTTTTCATCGCGCTTATTTTGAAGGAGCCCGATCTCGGCACCGCGCTGGTCTGCGCCGCCGTCACCATCCTCATGCTGTATCTCGCCGGCGCTCAGATCAAATATATTTTCTTCGCGCTCCTCGCCGCCTCGCCGGTGCTCTACTACATGCTGTTCCACGTAGCCTGGCGTCGCGCTCGCCTCATCGCCTTTCTCAATCCGGAAAAAGATCCACGCGGCACCGGCTTCCACATTCTGCAATCTTTGATTGCCGTCGGCGCAGGCGGTCTCCACGGCGTCGGCCTCATGGAGGGCCGTCAAAAACTCTTTTATCTCCCCGAGCCGCAGACCGACTTCATCTTCGCCAACGTCGCCGAAGAACTCGGCCTCATCGGCACCTTCCTCGTCCTCGCGCTCTTCCTGATGCTGGCCTATCGCGGCCTGCGCGCCGCCCTGCGATCGACCGACCCCTTCGCCCGCTTCCTCGCCTTCGGCATCACTTCGACCATCATCATCCAGGCCTTCTTCAACATCAGCGTCGTGCTCGCGCTTGTTCCAACCAAAGGCATCGCGCTGCCCTTCATCTCCGCTGGCGGAACCTCGCTCTTCTTCACTCTCATCAGCATGGGCGTGCTGCTTAACATCACGCGGGAGATTGACTGACCCGCATGGCAACGGAATCCTTGCGCGTGCTCATCGCCGGCGGCGGCACCGGCGGTCACATTATCCCTGCACTCGCTGTCGCGCGTGAACTCGCCGATCATCACCACGCAGAAGTCCGCTTCGTGGGCACCGCACGCGGTCTCGAAAATCGCCTCGTCCCCGCCGCCGGTTTTCCATTGGATCTCATCGAAGTCGGCCAACTCAATCGCGTCAGCCTCGCCACCAAAATAAAAACCGTTGCCGCGCTGCCGCTAAGCGTTCTCGCCTGCACGGCCCTGCTGAAAAAATTCCAGCCGCACATCGTCTTCGGTGTCGGCGGCTACGCTTCCGGCCCGGCGATGATGGCCGCCATCGCCACCCGCACCCCGCTCGTCATTTTCGAGCCCAACGCCATCCCCGGCATGGCCAACCGCATCGTCGGGCGATGGGTCACAGCCGCCGCCGTCAATTTCCCCGCAACCCGCTCCCACTTCCGCAACGCGCACGTCACCGGCATCCCCGTGCGGCCGGAGTTTTTTCATCTTCCTGCGTTGTCGGCGAGCGCACCGCCCCACTTGCTCGTCTTCGGTGGCAGCCAGGGCGCGCGCATCTTCAACCAAACCCTGCCGCAGATTGCCCCCACCCTGCTGGAAGCCATCCCTGGCCTCACCATCCTGCATCAATGCGGTGCGCGCCACCTCGAACAAACCCAACAGGCCTACAAACAGTCCATGCGCGAGCATTGGCCCGGCTCATGGCAGGTCCAGCCCTTCCTCGATGACATGCCGCAACGCTTCGCCGCCGCATCTCTCGTCCTTTGCCGCAGCGGAGCCAGCACCATGGCAGAACTCGCCGCCGCGGCCCGCCCTTCGCTCCTCGTCCCATTTCCCTTGGCTGCGGATGACCATCAGCGCCGCAACGCAGAAGTCTTCGTCGAAGCCGGTGCCGCCGTCCTGCTGCCGGAATCCGATCTGACTCCCGAACTCTTACTGGCAGAACTCCTGCACCTGCTCCTCGACTTCGCACAGCTACAACAAATGAGCCACGCCGCCCGCACCCTCGCAA
>JACDGO010000211.1 GCA_013821585.1 Sphingomonadaceae bacterium | reverse complement strand
CGCGTGTCCTTTCCGATCCGCGCCGCGCGAGCCGGCTGGCGGAAGCGCTCGCGGCGAAAATCAGCGCGCAGGTCGACATCGTCGTGTCGCCCGCGATGGGCGGCGTCATCATCGGGCATGAGATGGGCCGCGCATTGGGCGTCGAGGCGCTGTTTCTCGAGCGGCCCGAAGGCGTGTTCGAGCTGCGCCGGGGGTTTCGCCTCGAACCTGGCCAGCGCGTGCTGATGGTCGAGGATGTGGTGACGACGGGCCTCAGCTCGCGCGAGGCGATCGCCGCTTGTCGGCGCGCGGGCGGCGAAGTCGTCGCGGCGGCGGCGCTGGTCGATCGCTCGGACGGCGCGGCGGACCTCGGTGTCCCCTTCACGCCGCTGATCCGCCTTTCGGTGCCGAGCTACCCCGTCGACGCGCTCCCGCCCGAGCTGGCGGCGATTCCGCCAGTCAAGCCGGGAAGCCGGGCGGCGTGAAAGGACGGTTGATCGGGCTCGGCTTCGGTCTGCTCTGGCTGATCGTCGGCGCGAGCGCGCTCGCCGCGCCGTCGCGCTGGATCGTGGTCGCGTTCGGCGCGGCCCTGTACGCGGGCGGCGCCGCCATCGTCGTCCGGCGCCATCGCGGCGTCCCGCGCATACGGATGCGCTGGGGCTATTACATCGCGGCGGTAGCGGCCGAGATTATCGCCATCGCCGCCGCCCAAGCCTGGCTGCAACAGCGCGGCCTTGGCGACCTCCTGTTCCCGGTCGTCGGCGTGATCGTCGGGCTGCACTTCATCGGGCTGTGGGCGGCGATGGCGCATCGGCGTTTCCTCTGGCTGTCCGGCGGGCTGGTCGCGTCGAACTTCGCCACGCTGATCCTCCCGTTGGCCACGCCGCAGCGGATCATGATGTCAGGGCTCGGCTCTTCGCTGATTCTGCTCGGATCGGCTCTGGCATGAGCGGCGGCCTCCGCCTGGGCGTCAACATCGATCATGTCGCGACGATCCGGAACGCGCGCGGCGGCGATCATCCCGATCCGGTCGCGGCGGCGAAGATCGCCGCGCGCGCGGGCGCGGACGGAATCACCGCGCACCTGCGCGAAGACCGGCGGCACATCCGCGACGACGACATCGCGCGGCTGATGGGCGAAGTCGACCTGCCATTGAACCTCGAGATGGCAGCGACGCCCGAGATGCTGGCGATCGCACTGCGTCACCGGCCGCACGCGGCATGCATCGTTCCCGAACGGCGCGAGGAGCGCACGACCGAAGGCGGGCTCGACGCGGCGGGGCAAGACAATCACCTGACTCCGTTCGTCGCGAAGTTGCGCGACGCGGGAGTTCGCATCAGCCTGTTCATCGAGCCCGCGCCCGTGCAGGTCGAGGCGGCGCTGCGGCTCGGCGCGCCTGTGGTCGAGTTCCACACCGGCCGATACGCGCACGGCGATCCCGAAGGCGTCGAGCTGCGCCGCATCGCCGACATGGCGGCGCTCGCCTCGAAGAACGGGATCGAGCCGCACGCGGGGCACGGCCTGACCTTCGACAATGTCGCGGCGGTCGCCGCGATCGCGCAGCTCGCCGAACTCAACATCGGCCATTTTCTGATCGGCGAGGCAATCTTCACCGGGCTGGCGGAGAGCGTGGCGCGGATGAAGGCGCTGATGGAGAGCGCGCGGTGAGTTCTTCCCGTCGCCCCAGCGAAGGCTGGGGCCTATCGATATGTCGGCAAGAGCCCATTGACCCGACAAGATCGATCGACCCCAGCCTTCGCTGGGGCGACGACCTGTGGGGGTCGTCGTGATCCTCGGCCTCGGCTCCGACCTGTGCAATATCGAGCGCATCCAGGCGTCGCTCGACCGCTTCGGCGCGCGCTTCGAGGCCCGCGTGTTCACCGAAGTCGAGCGCGCCAAGGCCGCGCGGCGGCCGTTCACCCGCGCGGGCACCTATGCGAAGCGTTTCGCCGCGAAAGAGGCGTTCTCCAAGGCGGTCGGCACCGGCTTCAAGCGTGGCGTGTTCATGAAGGACATCGGCGTCGTCAACGCTCCCTCGGGCGCGCCGACGCTGGCGCTCACGGGCGGCGCGAAGGCGCGGCTCGACGCGCTCGTTCCGCCCGGCTATGCGGCGCGCATTCACCTGACGCTCACCGACGATCACCCATGGGCGCAGGCCTTCGTGATCATCGAAGCGCTGCCCATTTCCGAAAGACCGAAGTGACCGCGAGCTTGACCGAACCCGCCCCTGTCGCGACCAAGAAGTCCAAGCCCGCGACCGACTGGGTCGCCGAGGCGCGCGGCATCTTCTGGCTCGTCCTCGCCGTGCTCGGCTTCCACAGCCTGATCGCCAAGCCCTTCTACATCCCGAGCGAATCGATGATGCCGGGGCTGCTCGTCGGCGACCGGCTGGTCGTGACCAAATTTCCGTTCGGCTGGTCGTATGTGAGCCCGAGCTTTCATGTGCTGCCGTTCATGCACGGACGGCTTTTCGGCCATTTGCCCGAGCGGGGCGACATCGTCATCATTACCCCGCCGGGCAGCAGCGAGGATTACATCAAGCGCGTGATCGGCCTTCCCGGCGACACGCTCGAGGTGAAGCAGGGCGTCGTGTTCCTGAACGGCACTGCGGTGAAGCGTGCGCCCGTCGTTGAGCGCCGCCTGCCCGTCGACGCGAATGCGCCGTGCAACGATTCCGACTATCCCGGCGCGAAAGTGATGAGCGGCGGCCGCGCCTGGTGCCAGCTCCCGATCGTGCGCGAGACAATGCCGAACGGCCGCAGCTACGATACGATCGACCTCGGTTACGACTGGCGCGTCGACGATTACGGGCCGATCAAAATACCCGCGGGCCATGTCTTCGTGATGGGCGACAACCGCGACCGCTCGGCCGACAGCCGCGTCTCGACCGCTGACCGCGGGCTCGGCGGGCCGGTGCCGTGGGAGAATCTGGGCGGGCGCGCCGAATTCATCACCTTCTCGCTCGACGGATCGTCGATCTGGTGGAACCCGATCAGCTGGCTGACGGCGCTGCGCGGCGGGCGCGCGGGAAGCAGCCTCCACGCGAGCCGACACGGCTAGTGAAGGGGGAAGCGCCCGGCCCCAACGAGCTGCGCGACCCGGCCGTCCGCGAGGAGCTGAAGCGCGCGAGCGTGTGGATCGGCCTGATCCTGGCAGTCGCCGCCGCTTATGCCCTCGCCCAGCCGATCCTGCTGATCTTCGGCGGCATCGTGTTCGCGACGATGCTCGACGGCGGCGCGCGCCTGCTCGGGCGGATCGCACCGATCGCGCGCGGCTGGCGGCTGCTGATCGTGATGCTCGGCGTGATCGCGTTCCTCGGCTGGACGCTTTATTACGCGGGAAGCCAGCTCACCCAGCAAGCCGAGTCGCTTCGCGTCATCGTCACCGCGCAGGCCGACCGGGCAATGGCCTGGGCGAGCGCCAACGGCGTGCTCGCGGCCGGCGGGGGCGCGAGCGAGATCGGCAAGCAGCTGATGGGCTCGATCGGCCGCGTCACCTCGTTCGTCGGCTCGGCGTTCGGCGCGATCGCCAGCGCGGCGATGATCCTGGTCATCGGCGTATTCCTCGCGATCGAGCCGCGCATCTACGAGCGCGGCCTCGCCTGGATGTTTCCGGTCGAATCGCGGCCTCGACTCTACGCGACGCTCGACGACATGGGGTTCACCCTCAGACGGCTGATGCTCGGTCGGCTAACCGGAATGGCGGTGGAGGGCGTTTGCACCTGGCTGCTGCTGATGCTGGTCGGCATTCCGATGGCGGCGCTGCTCGGCCTCTTGACCGGGCTGCTCGCCTTCCTCCCCAACATCGGCTCGCTCATCTCGGGCGCGTTGATCATTCTCGTCGGTCTCTCGGCGGGCGGCAACTCGGTCTATTATGCGTTCGCGGTCTACCTGAGCGTCCAGCTCGTCGACGGCTGGTTCGTCGTGCCGACGGTCGCGCGAAAGTCGGTCGATCTCGCCCCCGCGCTGGTGCTCGGCGCGCAGCTGCTGCTCGGCGCCGCGTTCGGATTCCTCGGGCTGTTGTTCGCCGACCCGCTCGTCGCGATGCTCAAGGTCGCGCTCGAGCACCGTTCCGACCATCAAGCGAAGGCGGCGCGCTAGCCGGACTAGGGGTGTGGCGGCGCTCCGGGCATCGCGCCTTGCGCCTGCATCTGCTGCATCTGCGCCTGGATTTCGGCCTGGTTCTTGAAGTCGATCATCTCGACGTCGAACACGAGTACCGAATTCGCGGGAATCTTCGGATCGGGCGACGCCGCTCCGTAACCGAGCGCGGGCGGGATCCAGAAACGGTATTTGGCGGCGCGCGGCATCAGCTTCAGGCCTTCGCCGAAGCCGGGGACGACGCCGGTGACGGGAAAGGGCGCGCGCTGGGCCTGATCGAACACCGATCCGTCACGCAACGCGCCTTTGTAATTCACGAGCACGACATCGGCGTCGGTCGGCGCCGGGCCATTGCCCTTCGCCAGCACCTGATATTGCAACCCCGAGGGAGTCGTGACGACGCCGCTCTGGCCCTTGTGCCAGGCAAGGAACTGATCGGCGGTGCCGTTGGTCGCGACGCTCTTCGAGGTTCCCGCCCAGGCGAGTCCGCCCGCGGCGACCACCGCCAGGCCGACGCCGATCCAGAGGCGCGTCAGCGACCCCTTCTTGATCGGCCGCAACGGAACCGCGGTGACTTCGGACATTCTAGCGCGCGCCGTCACGCTCGGCGCGCTTGCGCTCGAGCTTCCTTGCGCGGCGGATCGCGGCGGCGCGCTCGCGCGCGCGCTTCTCGGACGGCTTCTCGTAATGGCGGCGAAGCTTCATTTCGCGATAGACGCCTTCGCGCTGTAGCTT
>JACDGO010000210.1 GCA_013821585.1 Sphingomonadaceae bacterium | reverse complement strand
ATCCATAGTCCGGATGTCCGCAGAATGGATTCCCGCCTTCGCGGGAATGACGGTTAAGCTGTTAAAGCGCGACCTCCGCGACCTTGTCCTTGTAATCCTCCTTCGGATCGCTCCCGAGAAGCATCTTGATGCCCGCGACGATACTCGACGCGTCGATCCAGATCTCGGCGCGTTCGGCGTCGAAGCGGAGAAGCGCGAGCTTGGGATCGTCCTTGCCGCCTTCGAACCACGCAGCGACATAGCGATTCCAAAGCCGGTCGATTGTCGCGCGGTCGGTCGTGACGCTCAGCGAACCGTGGATCGTGGCGAACAGGTCATGGCCTTTCGACGCGAAGGTCGCGATCGCTCTGCTGCCGGACCCGAGTTCACGGGCGATCGCGTTCTCCTTCGAGGTGAAGAACCAGACAGGGCCGCCTTCGTCGCCCTCGATCTGCGCGGTCATCGGCCGCGCATGCCCGTCGTCCACGCCGTCGAGCCCGAGCATCACGGTGCGGTCGGACTTCAGCGCCTTCCAGAATTTCGCCTTGATTTCCTGCTCGTTCGCCACGGCCGTCTCCTTCGAATGGGTCGGAGACGAAACGGGCGGGCGGCAATGGCGTTCCGCTACAAAACCTCGAACAACCCCGCCGCGCCCTGGCCACCGCCGATGCACATCGTCACCACGACATATTTCACGCCGCGGCGCTTGCCTTCGATCAGCGCGTGGCCGGTCATGCGGGCTCCGCTCATGCCGAACGGGTGGCCGATCGAGATCGACCCGCCGTTGACGTTCAAAAGGTCGTCGGGAATGCCGAGCTTGTCGCGGCAATAGATGACCTGGACCGCGAACGCCTCGTTCAGTTCCCACAGACCGATGTCGTCCATCTTCAGCTCGAAGCGTTCGAGCAGCTTCGGGATCGCGAACACCGGGCCGATTCCCATCTCGTCGGGCTCGGTGCCTGCGACGGCCATTCCCACATAGCGGCCGAGCGGGTTGAGGCCACACTTCCCGGCGACCGACGCTTCCATCACGACGCACGCCGAGGACCCGTCGGAAAGCTGCGAGGCGTTGCCCGCGGTGATCGTATATCCGTCGCCCATCACCGGCTTGAGCGACGCGAGCCCCTCGAGCGTGGTGTCGGGACGGTTGCACTCGTCGCGCGTCGCGGTGACTTGCTTCTGGCTGGTCTCGCCCGTCGCCTTGTCGGTGACGGTCATCGTCGCGGTGCACGGCACGATCTCGTCGTCGAACTTGCCCGCCGCCTGCGCCGCGGCGGTGCGCTGTTGCGAGCGCAGCGAATATTCGTCCTGGCGCTCGCGGCTGATTCCGTAGCGCTTGGCGACGACCTCGGCGGTGCCGATCATCGGCATATAGACCGCGGGGTGCATGCGCACGAGCTCGGCGTCGGGCTCGATGAACAGCCGGTCGCCGCGAATCTTGGAGACCGATTCGACGCCGCCCGCGACGACCACGTCCATCCGGTCGACGATAACCTGCTTCGCCGCCGTGGCGATCGCCATCAGGCCCGACGAGCATTGCCGGTCGATCGACATCGCCGGCACGCTGACGGGGAGTCCGGCGCGCAGCGCGACGAGCCGCGCGACATTGGGCGATTGCGACCCCTGCTGCATTGCCGCGCCGATCAGCACGTCGTCGATCTCGGCGCCGTCGATTCCGGCGCGCTCGACCGCCGCCTTCACCGAGAACGCGCCGAGCGTCGGCGAGGTTGTGTTATTGAATGCGCCGCGGCCGGCCTTGGTCAGCGGCGTGCGGGCGGTGGAAACGATAACGGCGTCGCGCATGATGGGCTCCTTCAAGCGGGGATATGGGGCGTGCCGGGCTCCGGCGGAATGGCGAACGCGCCGACGATCAGGCCGACGGCCTGATAGAAGCCAACGAGCTGGACGATCTCGAGCTGCTGCTCGGGCGTGAAATGCTCCGCCATGCGCGCGTGCTGCGTGTCGCTCAGATGGCGGTCGTCGATCAGCGCGTCGACCGTCGCGATCAACGCGGCCTCATCGGCCGTCCAGTCATGGTCGCCTTTGCCCGCCAGCGCCAGCAACTGGGCCTCGTCGATCGCGCAGCGCTCCGCGAACAATGTCGCGTGCATCCCCCATTCGTAATCCGCGCCGATGCGGGCGGCGGTGCGGAAGATGGCGAGCTCGCGCGCACGCATCGACAGCGGACCGGGATCGAGCAGCGACCCCGCGATGAACTTGCCCCAGGCGCGCGGCGAGGTGCCGATCACGCGGAACAGCATCGGGGTGCGGCCGTCGGGCAGCGTGCGCCTTGTCATCGACGGAGCGACATCGTCCGCATAGGGCGGCGCCAGCGGGACAATGCGCGGGCTCACAGGAAAAACTGGCCGATCCAGTCGGCGATCAGCGCGGGCTTGTCCTCGCCCTCGATCTCGACCGTGACTTCATGCGTCAGCTGGAACTGTCCGGGACGCTTCTCGCCGAACTCGAGCAGCTTGAAGCGCGCGCGGACCCGCTTGCCCGAACGCACCGGCGCGAGAAAACGCAGCTTGTTCGAGCCGTAATTGACGCTCATTTTTATGCCCAAGGGATAGGGCAAGTCGGCGCTGCCCCGGAGCATCGGCAATAGCGACAGAGTCAGGAAACCGTGCGCGATCGTGCCGCCGAACGGCGTCGCCTTCGCCCTTTCGGGATCGACGTGGATGAATTGATGATCGCCGGTCGCGTCGGCGAACTTGTCGATCATCGCCTGATCGACGGTCACCCATTTCGAGGTGCCCGTGACCTGACCCACACGGCCCTTGATTTCATCGATCGTGGCGACCGGCATCGTGCAATCCCCGTGCAACCTGATTACGGGAGCCGAGTCCCGTTTCTCTCCCGTTAGAGCCGCGCGAAAGGCCCAAGTCAAAAGCCATGGTTGCCGCAACGTCCGATCACGCCGCCGCCATGCGCGCGCTCCACCGCGCGCCCGAGCCCGAGGCTCTGAGACCCCTCCTTGCGCGGGCGAGGGTGAACGCGACCGAACGGGAAGCAATCGTCGCGCGCGCCTCCGGCTTGCTCGCCGACCTGCGCGCCGCGCAGAGCTCGGGCTGGGTCAACCAGTTCCTCCAGGAATATCGCCTGAACACGAGCGAGGGCGTCGCGCTGCTGAGCCTTGCCGAGGCGTTCCTGCGCGTTCCCGACGCGGAAACCGCCGATGCCTTGATCGCGGACAAGCTCGGCGACGCCGACTGGCGCGCGCACGCGGGCAAGTCGGCGTCGGGACTGGTCAACGCCGGCACTTGGGGGCTCGTCATTGGCCGGGCGCTGGTCTCCGAGAAAGACGAGGCGGGCGTCCTGCGCCGCCTGATCGCGCGTGCCGGCGAGCCATTCGTGCGTCAGGCGGTCGGTGCCGCGATGAAGATGATGGGCGAGATCTTCGTGATGGGCCGCACCATCGACGAAGCGACGAAGCGGATGCGCAAGCCCGAGAACAAGGGCTTCACCGCGAGCTTCGACATGCTTGGCGAGGCGGCCCGGACCTTTCCAGACGGGCGGCGCTATTTCGATGCCTATTCGAACGCGATCGCGGCGGTCGGCAAGGCGCACGCCTCTGGACATTCGATCTCGGTCAAGCTCTCGGCGCTCCACCCGCGCTACGAGGTCGCGCATTGGGATATGTGCGTGCCCGCGCTGATCGAAATGGTCGAAGCGCTGGCGAACGACGCGGCGGAAGCAGGCATCGCGCTGACCATCGACGCCGAGGAATCGGAGCGGCTGGAAATGAGCCTCGCGATCATTGAGGCTACCGCTGGGCTGCCCTCGCTCAAGGGCTGGGACGGCTTCGGCATGGCGGTGCAGGCGTACGGTAAGCGCGGGCGCGCCGTCATCGGCTGGGCCGACGACCTCGGCGCACGCACCGGGCGGCGGATCGCCGCGCGGCTGGTCAAGGGCGCCTATTGGGACAGCGAGATCAAGCGCACGCAGGAAGCAGGGTTGTCCGACTATCCGCTATTCACGCGCAAGGCGTCGACCGACGTCAGCTATCTTGCGGTCGCGCGCGACATGCTGGGCGCGAAGCACATTGCGCCCGCGTTCGCGACGCACAATGCGCTGACTGTCGCGACGATCCTGGAATGGGCCGGAGCCAACCGCGACTTCGAATTCCAGCGCCTGCACGGCATGGGCGAAGGACTCTACGAACGGCTTGTGCGCGAGGAGGGCTATCACTGCCGCATCTATGCGCCGGTCGGCGGGCACCGCGATCTGCTCGCCTATCTCGTTCGGCGGCTGCTCGAGAATGGCGCGAATTCGAGCTTCGTGCATCAGCTCGCCGACGAGAGCCTGTCGGATGTCGACCTGCTCGCCGATCCGGTCGCGAAGATCGCCGCCGTGGGCGGCAGCCGGCATCCTTCCATCCCGCTCCCCGCCGATCTGTTCGGCGAACGCCGAAATTCCGTTGGCACCGATCTGCAGGATCGCACGATCCTTGCGAATACAGTGCAAGCTCTCCGCGCCGCCGCGCCGCCGCGTGAGAGGACTAATATCACGCGGAGACGCGGAGACGCGGAGGAAGCTGTCGCGCTGGCTCAGACCGGCTTCGCTTCCTGGTCGGCAACGTCATTGGAAGTCCGTTGCGCGGCTTTGGAGCGATTGGCCGATCTGCTCGAACAATACCGCGCCGAGCTGATGGGAATCGCGGTTAGCGAGGCGAAGAAGACGATCCCCGACGCGCTCGGCGAGGTGCGCGAGGCAGTGGATTTCTGCCGTTACTACGCGGCGCAAGCGCGCGAAGGCCTGCGGCCGGTCGAGCTGCCGGGGCCGACCGGCGAGCGCAACGTGCTGCGGATGGAGGGGCGCGGAGTCTGGGCATGCATCGCGCCGTGGAAC
>JACDGO010000209.1 GCA_013821585.1 Sphingomonadaceae bacterium | reverse complement strand
GAACGCGCGTGCCGTCCTTCGACGGGAAGAATATCTGGTGCGTATCATAGGCTTGCGGATCGAACGCGACGCGCGGCGCGGCGAACAGCGCCGCGCGATTGGTCGCGGTGTCGTATCGATAGACGGTCGGCGGCGTCGCGAAGCTGGAAAAGCTGAAGAAGCTCTCCGAGTTCCGGTTGCGGCCCGCGAAGCCGACCGCCGTGCCGATGCCGGGAAGCGCGACTCCGCCGACGCGGCGCCCATCGAGCGTCCACAGCTCGGCCTGGCTCTTGGCGTCGCCGAGATAGGCGACGACAAGGCGGTCGCCGACCAGCGACGCGCCGACGAGCGTCTCCGCCACTTCGGGGACGACCGGACGCGGTGCGCGCGCCGGGTGTTCGGCGTCGAGGACGACGATGCGCTGCCTGGGCGCGCCGAGATCGGTGACGAACCACAGCGACGCGCCCTTCGCGCCGGCCAGATCCCAATTATGGTCGAGGCCGGCGACCAGGGCGCGCGGCCGGATCGCGGACCCATCGAGCCGCGCGATCTCGACGGCGTTGCGCGGATCGGTGCCGCGCGTCGTCGTGATCAGCAGATAGCGACCGTCGTCGGTGACGCGCGCGGTGTGGCTGAGTTTGGGGTCGCGCGGCGTCGCGTAAATTTCGATGTCGACCGATTGCGGCGTGCCGATGCGGTGCAGCCAGACGCTCTGGTTCACATCCTCTCCGGTGAACAGCGTGCGTCCGTCGGGCTCGGGAAAGCGCGAATAGAAGAAGCCGCTGCCGTCCTTCAGCCAGGCGGTGTTCGAGAATTTGACCCATCTGACCTCGTCGGAAAGCGGCTTTCCCGTCGCGACGTTGAGAACATGGATCGTGCGCCAGTCGGTTCCGCCGTCCTGCACGGCATAGGCGAGGAGGCCGCCGTCCTCCGACGCCGCCCATTCGGCGAGCGCGGTCGCGCCGTCCTTCGCCCAAGCGTTGGGGTCGATCAGCAATCGCGGCGCGCCCTCCAGCCCTTCGCGCACCCACAGCGTCGACTGGTTCTGCAATCCGGTGTTGTAGGTGTAGAAATAGCGCCCCCCCGCCTCGCGCGGGATGCCGTAGCGCTCGAAATCCTGGAGCGCGCGCATCCGCGCCATGAACACGTCGCGGCCGGGCAACGCCGCCAGATATTTCTCGGTGACGCGATTCTCGGCCTCGGTCCAGCCGCGCACCTTCGCGTCGGTGCGCACATCGCCTTCGAGCCAGCGATAGGGATCGGCGACCTGTTCCCCGAACCGCGTCTCGACGACGGGCACGGTGGCGGTGGGCGGATAGGCGATCGGCTCTGCGGCGAGCGCGGCGGACATGGTCATGCAGGCGAGCGCGATCGGGATTCGGGTCAACAGCAACTCCGGGTCGCGGCAAGCCTAAGCCTCGGCGCGCGCGCAGACAATGGCTTGTGCCCGCGAAGCCGATCGGCTTACTGACACGCCGGTTAGTTAGGGGAGGTGCGGTTGCGCAAGGTCTTCGGCGGGCTGCTGGTCGTCCTGATCCTCGTCGCGATCGGGCTCGCGGTGTGGGAGCCGCTGTTCGCGTCGCGCGCCGCGCCGCCGCCGCCGCATCGCTATGACGGGCGCATCGTGCGCGACGAATTCGGCGTGCCGCATCTGTTCGGGAAGACCGACGCCGACGTCGCTTGGGCGCTCGCCTATGCGCACGCGGAGGACGATTTCTCGACGCTCCAGGAGGTTGTCGCGATGACGCGCGGGCGCGCGGGCGCGCTCGACGGGCAGGAAGGCGCGAAGATCGACTATGTCGAGCATCTGCTCGGCGTTCGCGACACGGTCGCGCGGCATTATCGCGAGACCCCGGCCGACGTGCGCGCGGTGCTCGACGGCTATGCGAGCGGGCTCAATCTCTACGCGGCGCGTCACCCCCACGAAATCCGGCTGGCGAAGCTGTTTCCGGTCAACGGCGAGGACATCGCCGCGGGCTTCGTGCTGCGCTCGCCGTTCTTCTTCGGCCTCGACGACACGCTCGGCGCGCTCGCCAAGGGCGACGCCCCGCCGCGCGGGACCGTCGCGCCGATGACGCCGGCGGGACGCGATCCCGCGATGAACGGCTCGAACGCCTTCGCGGTCTCGTCCAGGCGCATGGCGGACGGACGGACCTGGCTGATTTCGAACTCGCACCAGCCCTATGAAGGCGGCGTCGCCTGGTATGAGGCGGTGGCGCATTCGGGCGAGGGGCTCGACATGGCGGGCGCGCTGTTTCCCGGATCGCCTTTCATCCTGCTCGGCCACAATCGCGATCTCGGCTGGACCAACACCGTCAACGGCCCCGATCTGATCGACGTCTACAAGCTCGTGCTGAACGGCGACGGCACTCAATATCGCTACGACGGCAAATGGCTGCCGCTCGAAAGCAAGCGCGTCTGGCTGGGCGTCAAATTCGGCCCGTTCACCCTGCCGGTTCCGAAGACGATCTATCGCGCCATCCAGGGCACGGTGATCGTCAACAAGAACGGCGCGTTCGCGGTGCGCTATGCGGCGATCGACCAGATGCGCAACCTCGAGCAATATTACCGCATCCAGAAGGCGCGCAACTGGGACGAATGGACCAAGGCGATGTCCATCGGCGGGATCCCCGCGACCAATTTCATCTATGCCGACAAGACCGGGCGAATCGCCTATATCTACAACGCGCTGTTCCCGCCGCGAAAGCCGGGATTCGACTATTCGGGCGTGCTTCCCGGCGACACCTCGGCCGACATGTGGACCGGCGCGCTCGGCTTCGACCGCATGCCGAAGATCGTCGATCCGCCGAGCGGTTGGGTGGTCAACAGCAACAATACGCCGTTCGTCGCGGCGGGGCCGGGATCGGAACTCGACCCCAAGGCCTTCTCGCCCCTGCTCGGCATCGAGCGGCGGATGACCAACCGCATCGTCCGCGCGGTCGAGCTGTTGTCGGCGGAAAAAGGCCCGATTACGCCCGGGCGGCTGCTCCAGATCAAATTCGACACGACCTATAGCAAGGCGAGCTTCGCGGGCCGATGGATGGCGAAGCTGCTCGCGCTCGACGTGCGCCGCGAGCCCGATCTCGCGGCGGCGCAAGCGCTATTGCGGCGATGGGACTGGAACAGCGACGGCAAGGGCCGCGCGGATGCGATCGGCGAATCGATGATGCACATGGCGAACCGCGCCGCCTATCGCGGCGATCCGCTCCCCGATGCGCACGAAAAACTGCGCGAGGTGGTCGACCGGCTGATGAAGGGCTTCGGCCGGATCGATCCGCCGCTCGGCGACGTGCAGCGGATGATCCACGGCAGTGTCGACCTCCCCGCGAACGGCGGCACCGACACGCTGCGCGCCGCGACGACTTGGGATCCGCAGCCTAACGGGCAGATGCGCGTCAAGCACGGCGACAGCTTCATCATGCTCGTCGCCTGGGACAAGGCCGGTCGCGTCGAGAGCCGCTCGATCCAGCCCTATGGCGCCGCGACGACCCGCCCTGATTCGCCGCATTATACTGACCAAATGCGGATGTTCGTCGAGCACCGCTTCAAGCCCGTCCATTTCGAGCGCGCCGACCTTCTCGCGCATGCGATTCGGGCGTATCGGCCTTAGGGCGGCGGGTTCCGTATCTACGCATCGCGGACGTTCAAAAGCGCTGCTTAGCTCGTCGTTTACCTTTTCAGCCCGCGATATGTGTCAAACGTGGACAATGACCGCCCAAATATCCTTGCGCCTTCGAATTGGCGACGGCATGACACGCCAAGGATCATTCGCGACAACAAGGGGATGTCAGTGATGAAAATGTTTTCTTTGAAGTTCCTCGCCTTCGCTTCGGCGATGGCGATGGCCGGAGCCGCGCAGGCGGCGACGCTCTATTCGCAGCCCTATGATAATACCGGCAACCTGCTCGCCAGCCAGAACGACACGACCGGCGGAAACGGCAACTTCGCGACGGCTTTCGACGATTTCACGCTCGCATCTGGCGGCAACATCACCGGCTTGAGCTTCACGGGCGGATATTTCAACCCGCCGACCGTGGGTAACATCACGGGGTTCACCGTGAAGTTCTATGCGAACAACGCGGGCCAGCCGGGCGGCGCTCTGTCGACGACGACGGTCGCGGGGAATGCCGGAGAGAGCTGCGCCGGCACGATCTGCACCTATGCGCTTGCGGCCAACTTCTCTGCGACGGCTGGCACCAAATATTGGATGTCGATCGTCCCTGATCTCGGCTTTCCTCCGCAATGGGGCTGGGCCACCAGCGCCGTCGGCAATGGCGTGGCCTATCAGGACTTCTTGGGCACCCGCTCGGCACTGCCCAACGATTTCGCGTTCACCTTGACCGGTAACGCCGCCGTGCCGGAGCCGGCGGCATGGGCGATGATGCTTGTGGGCTTCGGCTTGGCGGGCACCGCCCTGCGCAGCCGCCGCCAATCGAAAGTGGTCACCGCCTGAACTTACCAGAGACGGGAGCGCCGCCGGCCGAAAGGCTGGCGGCGTTTCCATGTCCGCGTTCCGCTATCCGCGGGCCTTTGCTTCATGGATTTCCATCACCCTCACTGTCGCTCGCCCGCTCAATATGCTAACCGGCTCCCCCTAACGCGGAGGGGGCAAATGGCTTTCATCGACTGGCAGATGCGCGGACCGGAAATCGCGAACTGCAATTGCGACTGGGGCTGTCCGTGCCAGTTCAACGCCTTGCCGACGCACGGCGATTGCCGGGCGATGACTGCGCAGCGGATCGACGAGGGGCATTTCGGCGACGTGAAGCTCGACGGGCTCGGCTGGGTCGGGATGTTCGCCTGGCCGGGGCCGATCCATGAGGGCAAGGGCCAGGCATTCGTGGTTGTCGACGAG
>JACDGO010000208.1 GCA_013821585.1 Sphingomonadaceae bacterium | reverse complement strand
GTCATGGGATGGTCTCCTGGTTGAGGGTTGGTCCAGCAACCAAACCTTCTCATCAGGAGGCCATTCCGGCCAATACCCTCGTCACTCCCGCGTCAGCGGGTTAGTTCAATCCTAAAAATGACATTTCTGCCAAAGTAGTGCTAGTCATGTGAATCTAAAGTTCAGCGCATAAGGTCTGTTCGGTTTTCTGGCAGAAGCGTTTGACGGAGGCTAGGATCTCGTCGGCGGATTTGGTCCAGCGATACGGCCGGGGGTTCTCGTTGTGTCGCGCAATGAAGGTGCAGATGTCCTTCTCCAGCTGGCTGGCGGACGTGTGAACGCCGCGGCGCAGCTGTTTGCGCGTAAGCTCGGCAAACCATCGCTCGACCTGGTTGATCCACGATGCCGAGGTCGGCGTGAAATGGACATGGTAATGCGGCCGGCGCGCGAGCCATGCTCGGACGAGCGCGGTCTTGTGGGTGGCGTAATTGTCCATGATGATGTGGACGTCGAGTTCGGGCGGTACGTTGGCGTCGATCTGCTTCAGGAAATCGAGGAACTCGGTCGCCCGGTGTCGCTTGTAGCATTTGCCGATGACGAATCCGGAAGCGATGTCGAGCGCCGCGAATAGCGAGGTCGTACCGTGGCGAACGTAGGAGTGGGTTCGACGCTCGGGCATGCCCGGCATCATCGGTAGGACCGGTTGCTCACGGTCAAGCGCCTGAATCTGGCTCTTCTCGTCAACGCTGAGCACTAGCGCTCGATTGGGCGGAGACAGGTAGAGTCCGACGATGTCGCGCACCTTATCAACGAACAGCGGGTCGCTCGACAGTTTGAACGTCTCGGCGCGATGTGGCTGTAGCCCGAAGGCGTTCCAGATCCGGCGGATGGTCGTGTGCGAAAAGCCGGTTGCGCCGGCCATCGAGCGAATCGACCAATGGGTCGCATCATGGGGCGTCGAACGCAGCGTCCGCTCGATCACAGCGGCAACCTGGTCATCGTCGATGGTGCGTGGCCGGCCGGGACGCGCCTCATCCATCAGCCCTTCGACGCGGTCCTTGAGGAAGCGACGCCGCCATTTGCCGACGGTGTGTTCGTGAACACCCAACTCGGCTCCCACCGCCTTGCTAGGCAGGCCGGATGCGCAGCGAAGAATAATCCGGCAGCGCTCCGACATCGATCGCGACACACGATGTCGGCGGACCTGTCGCTCAAGATAGCCGCGTTCTTCCGCGCTCAACACCAACGGCGCTATCGGACGCCCCACCATGTTCGCCATCGCCTCACTCTCTCCCTTAAGAAAGCGGGACCATACTATGAAGTTAACTTCAGTTCCAGATGACTAGCTAATTGCCGCCGCGCGTACTAATCGGTCATTAATCGCTATCCCTAGGCCGATGTGCGGAACAGGAGCCACCGCGATACGATTTTGCGCTGATTGATCGGCATCATGCATCACTCCGAATAGGCATGCCGCCGCCTCGACCAAGTCGCCGGTCGGGCTCAACGAGGCGTTGCCCGCGACGGCTCCGAATCCGACGTGCCATTCGTCTTGACGCGCGGCGACCGCACCGATGCGCAGTGGCTTTGTCGGCGCGTAGTGACGTGCGGCTTGTCCGGGTGCCATCGGCAGAGCTTCGACATCAGTTTTGTCGATTGACGAGGTAACGAGGACTGGGCCGCTCCGCAGCACGCAAACGCCGCCGCCAGCCGTCGTGACTATGGTGCTCTCGATGCCCACGGCGCACGCGCCATCGCTGATTATCATAGCGATACGCCCGTCTAGTGTCGCCAGAACGTGTTCGACACGGGTCGGACTGATCCTCCCGCTTGCATTGGCGCTCGGCGCGGCGAGCGGGACGCCCGTCGCCTCGAGCAGCGCGCGCATCGCGCGGTGGGCGGGGACGCGGATCGCGATGGTCTCGAGCCCGGCGGTCGCGAGGCTCGCGACACGGCAATTGGCGCGTCGCGGCACGACGAGCGTCAGCGGTCCCGGCCAGTATTCCGAAGCAAGCGCGCGCGCCCTTTCGTCGAAAACGCCGAACTGTTCGGCCGCAGCCAGATCCAGCACATGGACGATCAGCGGATTGAAGCTAGGGCGCCCCTTCGCTTCATAGATGCGCGCGACCGCCTCGCCGTTAGTCGCGTCAGCAGCGAGGCCGTAGACCGTCTCGGTCGGCACTGCAACCGGCCGCCCCGCACGGATCAGCGCGACGGCCTCAGCGATCGCTTCGGGGCCATAGGTCAGGACGCGTGTTTTGCTCATCGCGTCGTCCGGCTATAGGCGGCGCGCAACCGAGGCAAGCCGATGACCTATACGCCGCCGATCGCCGAACAGCGCTTCGTGCTCGAAACTATCGTGGTGATCGGCGATCTCGGCGTCGACAGCGACATCATCGATGCGATCCTCGAAGGTGCGGGCGCGTTCGCAGCAGGCGAATTCGCGCCGCTTAACCGGATCGGCGACACCGTTGGCGCAAAATGGGCCGACGGCAAGGTGACGATGCCCGAAGGTTTCGCAGCGGCCTGGCGCGCCTACGTCGAAGGCGGCTGGGGCTCGCTCGACGGGCCGGAGGAATTCGGCGGGCAGGGTCTGCCGTTCTGCCTCGCCACCGTTGTGCTTGAGAATCTGGGGAGCGCGAACATGGCGTTCACGCTTTGCCCGATGCTGACGGTAGGCGCGATCGAGGCGATCCACGCGCACGGCACCGACGATCAGCGCGCGGCCTATCTGCCCAGGCTCATTAGCGGCGAATGGACCGGCACGATGAACCTGACCGAGCCGCAGGCGGGATCGGACGTCGGCGCGCTGCGAACGACCGCGATGCCGAACGGCGACGGTAGCTACAGCATCGCCGGCACGAAAATCTTCATCACCTTCGGCGATCATGACTTGGCCGGAAACATCGTTCACCTCGTCCTTGCGCGCACGCCCGGCGCGCCCGCCGGCACGCGCGGCATCTCGCTTTTCCTGGTGCCGAAATTCCGGCCCGACGAAGGCGGCGCGTTCACCGTTCCGAACGACGTCCGCTGCTTGTCGATCGAACACAAGCTCGGCATCCACGCCTCGCCGACTTGCGTCATGAGCTACGGCGACGCTGGCGACTGTAAGGGCTGGCTGATCGGGCCGGAGACGGGCGGGATTCGCGCGATGTTCACGATGATGAACAACGCACGCCTCAACGTCGGTTTGCAGGGCGTCCAGATCGGCGAGCGGGCGACGCAGGCCGCGGTCGCCCACGCGCGTGATCGCATTCAAGGCGGTGGTCCCATCATCGAGCACCCCGATGTCCGCCGGATGCTCATGCGCATGAAAGCGCTCACGCAGGGCGCGCGCGCGCTGATCTACGCGGCGGCGGGGAACGTCGATCGCGCCAAGCGCGGCGATGCGGATGCGAAAGCGCGCGTCGACCTGCTCACCCCGCTCGCCAAGGCGTACGGCACCGATGTGGGCTGCGAGGTCGCGAGTCTGGGCGTTCAGGTCCATGGCGGCATGGGCTTCGTCGAGGAGACCGGCGCCGCGCAAAATTACCGCGATATCCGCATCGCGCCGATCTACGAAGGCACCAACGGTATCCAGGCCGCCGATCTGGTCGGGCGCAAGCTCGGGCTCGAAGGCGGTGCGGCAGTCGCGGCGCTACTCGCCGACATTCGCCGCGACGCAGGCGGCGAGGGGCCGTTGCCCCGCCTCGCCGACGCGATCGAGGCCGCCGTCGCGTGGATGCGCGACGCTCCGCCTCAGGATCGCTTGGCGGGCAGCTATCCGCTCCTCGACATGATGGCGGTCGCCACCTCCGGCGCGCTCCTCGCCCGCCAGGCGCGCATCGCTGCCGAACGTCTGGCGGCGGGCGAGGGCGATCCCGCCTTCCTGAAAGCCAAGGGCGCGGTCGCGCGCTATTATCTCGATCAGCTCGTCCCCGAAGCG
Source organism: Sphingomonadaceae bacterium (assembly GCA_013821585.1). Lineage (GTDB taxonomy): Bacteria > Pseudomonadota > Alphaproteobacteria > Sphingomonadales > Sphingomonadaceae > Sphingomonas_O. The sequence continues at coordinate 933 of JACDGO010000208.1, read as the reverse complement.
CTCGGCAAGGCCGCGGCGGCGACGGCGGGGGCGGCGTCGCTCTATGCGCTCGACGCGGCGGAACTTGCGGCTTGACCAGCGCGTCCTATCTCAAGGACCAAACGGAGACGCGCGCATGACCACCGAAATCGCCACCCTCGCCGCGGGATGCTTCTGGTGCATCGAGGCGGTGTTCGACGATCTGGCCGGGATTGACTCCGTCGAAAGCGGCTATATCGGCGGTCACATCGTCAACCCGAGCTACAAGCAGGTTTGCGGTGGTGACACCGGCCATGCCGAGGCGATCCGCCTGACCTTCGAGCCCGATGTCATCTCCTATAACGAGATTCTCGACATTTTCTTCGAGATTCACGACCCGGCCCAGCTTAACCGCCAGGGCAACGACATCGGCACGCAATACCGCTCGGCGATCTTTCCGCACTCGCCTGAGCAGGAAGTGGAGGCGCGTGCCGCGATCGCTCGCGCCCAGACCGAGCACGACCGTCCGATCGTCACCGCGATCGAGCGGCACGCCGACTGGTATCCGGCCGAGGATTATCACCAGGAATATTTCGCGCGCGAGGGGAACGCCAGTCCCTATTGCCAGGTGATCGTCGCGCCCAAGCTCGCGAAGTTCCGGAAGAAGCATGCGGATCGGCTGAAGGGCGTCGTCGCCTGAAACTCCGATCGCTCCTCGCCTTAAGGCGAGTTGGCAGCCGAAGCCCGACGAAGCGGTGCGAACGATCGCCGCGATTGCGGCGGCGCGCCTTCGCGCGCGCGCGTTGCGCGCACCACTCCACCGGTCCGCTGTCCCCCTCCTCGAGGCGAGGATCTGGCCGTTAGAGTCGGTTTCACTTAGCATGAAGCATAGCCTGAGTTTCTGAGGTAGTTGGCGCACTCGTCGGGGGCGAAGCGATCGAGCAGCGAGCCGATGCGGCGCCAGGTGTTTTCGGT
>JACDGO010000207.1 GCA_013821585.1 Sphingomonadaceae bacterium | reverse complement strand
CGGCTGGGCGCTGGCGCGCTACGAACGCGCGCTCGCCCCCGCGCTCGCGATCGAAAGCATTCACGCGCGCGCGTTCATGATGCTCGGCGGCGCGGCGCTCCTTGGCGGCCTGCCCGGCCATCTTCCCACACGCGCGATGATCGAAAAATTCTGCGGCGAACTCGCGGCGCTCATCGGCAGCGATTTCCGCCCCGACTGGACGTGGTTCGAGACCGTCCTCGCCTACGACAACAGCCGTCTTCCCGAGGCGCTGATCCGCGGTGGTCGCGCGATCGGGCGCGACGATCTCGTAACGGTCGGACTCGAATCGCTCGCCTGGATCGTCGACAGGCAAACCGCCGACCGCGGCGTGTTCCGTCCGGTCGGGCATGAGAGCTTCGGACGACCGTTCGCCGAGCCGTTGCCGTTCGACCAGCAGCCGGTCGAGGCATGGGCGACGATCGACGCGTGCGCGGCCGCTTTCGCTGAGACTGGCGACCGCGCATGGCGCGATCGCGCGCTCACCGCCTGGCGCTGGTTCTTCGGCGAGAACGACCTCGGCGTCGCGCTTGCCGACGCCGCGAGCGGAGATTGCTTCGATGGCCTCACCCCCGGCGGCGTAAACCGCAACCAGGGCGCCGAATCGGTCCTCGCTTTTCAGCTGTCGGCGGTGGCGATCCAGGCGCTCGGCGTCCGGTCGGAAGCAGCGAAGCAGCGTTTGCACTTGGCGGTAGCGTAGCCTTCCGCCAAACGGCGGTGCGATGCTCCGAATCCACCAGCCGCCGCTGAAGCTCCGTGCCGACCCTTCACGGGTCGTCGTTCGCCCCTTCCACCTGCCGCGCACCGCCGAGGAAGACCGCACACGCCGCATCGTCGATGAGGTGCGCGCGATGGACATGCGCACCGCGCGCGCTGAACTCGCGATCGTCCAGCGCGATTTCGGCATGCGCCACTGGCAGACGCAAAAGGTATTCCTTCAGCGCTTCGCCGATCTCGCCGAGACGCTCGGTCTCGAACCGCGCGCGGTGCGCGAGGAAAAGAAACTGCTGATCGGCGCTTACCTCTGCCACGAATATTCCTATGCCGCCGCCGCGCTGATGAACCCGAGCGTCACGCGTCATCCCGATCAATCGGGCCTCGCCAAGGGATCGCAGCGTTTCATCATGTCACTGCGCGCGGTGGGAGAGGGGCACATCTCCTCGGTCGCGTTTCGCGAGGGGATCGTCTGCGATCGCGAAATCCAGCTGATGCCCCAGCCGCCGTTCGCGACCGCCGCCAACTCGGCGCATCCGCGGGGCGAAGGCTATGAAGGCGCGGTCACGGTTCGCCGCAACGACGACAGCACGCTATCGGGCACTCTGCTCTTTCCGGTCACAGCCGCGCAAAAGAACGGCCTTGAGGATCTGCGCGTCACGCGCTTCACGCACGATGACGGCGAGATCGAGTGGATCGGCACCTACACCGCTTATTCGGGCCGAGAGATCCAGTCCGAACTGCTGCGCACGAAGGACTTTCACGAGTTCGACCTTGTGCCGATTCAGGGGAAAGCCGGGCGCAACAAGGGCATGGCCCCGTTTCCGCGCCAGGTGAACGGCAAGTATATGATGATCGGCCGGCAGGACGGAGAGAACCTTTATCTGCTCCAGTCCGACGAACTCGAGCGCTGGGATGATGACGGCATCAAACTGATGACGCCGCGTTTTCCCTGGGAACTCGTCCAGATCGGCAATTGCGGCGCGCCCATCGAGCTCGACGAGGGCTGGCTCGTCCTCACTCACGGCGTCGGCGCGATGCGCAAATATTCGATCGGCGCGGCGCTGCTCGCCAAGGACGACCCGTCGAAGGTGCTCGGCCGCACGTTCGAGCCGATCCTGTCGGCGGCGGACGAGGACAGAGAGGGTTACGTCCCGAACGTCGTCTACACCTGCGGCGCGATCCGTGTCGGCGGCGACTTGTTCATGCCCTATGGTGTCGCCGACAGCTCGGTCGCCTTCGCCTTTGTGCCGATCAAGGGCTTGCTCGCATCTATGTAAAGCTTCCAGCCGTCCCGGATCGAGACTGCGAGGGAGCGTTGACCCGCCGCCGCATTGGGTTACGTTTCAATCGATTGCCGGTTGGGGCGTGCGATGTTCGACACGGTAATGTCGCTGGCGGAGGATGCGCTAGCTGCCACGACGCCACAGGCCGCAAGCGCCGCATTCCATCATGCGCTAATGCCGTGCGGCGTAAGCTAACTTCAGACGCGGCAATATCGTCGACCACGCGGGGCGCTGACGGCCGAAGCGCACTGGAAGGCAGGCGGGGTCGTTTCACGCTACGTCAAACCGAAATGGATCGGCGGGGCGAGCCACGACTATGTTTGCTTCGAATGCAACCCTCTGCTCGAGCCGATCGCCAGGGGCATGACGCGTTATCGCTTCAGTGACTTCGCACCCTTCGCTGGTCCGCGTTACGGCGATTATTGGGAGGCGATGGGCGAAGGCGGGATCGCGGAGGCGCTGTGCGCCACCGCTTACGGCCGCGACCGGACGATCGCCTCGATACACATCGGTTTCGGCAGGCGCGATCTCGAACCGCGTCTCGCCGACGCGGTGCAGGCGGCGGGATCGATCGTCGCCGAAAAGCTCCTGACCTTTGCCCTGCCGGTGGAAGAAAGTCTGGTCGGCCCTGAGCTGACGCTCCGCGAGCGCGACGCGCTGGGCTTGTCGCCGAGCGAAAGACCGACGGGGAGATCGCGACGATCCTCGGGATTTCCGAAGCGACGGCGCGCTTTCACGTCGACAATGCGCGAAAGAAGCTCGGTGCCGTCAATCGGGCCCACGCGGTCGCCAAGCTGCTCGCCACGGCGGGTCCGCTCTAGGCGCACCTTCGACCGAAAGCCGACTCCATCCGATCGGCGTCGTTTGACCGCCGCACCGGTGCGGCTAGGGTCGCGCATTCGATAAGGGAGAGTCGCATGTTTCTGTCTGACCGTCGCCAGTTCGTCGCAGCGCTGGGCGCGAGCGCCACGCTCGCCGCGCTCCCCGCCGCAGCTCGCGCCGTCGTTTCGGCGGGATCGGCCTCGTTCGCCGCGTTGCTCGCCAGCTTCGCCGACGAGCTGCTCCAGCTTTCGCCGGCCACCGCGACTTCGCTCGGGGTCGATACGGGTAAGAACGCGGGACTACGGGCCAGGCTGGCGGACGGCAGTGCGGCGGGGCGCGCCAGGACGTCGGCCGAGATGGATTCGATCCGCGCGCGCCTCGCAAAGGTCGACAGGCGGACGCTCTCGCCTGCGCAGGCGCTGCGCTACGACACGGTCGATTATGCCGCGGCGCGCGGGCAGGACGGCGCACGCTTCCGCTATGGCGGCGGTGCCGGCGACGGCTTCGGTGGCGGCGCGACACCCTATGCGATCACCCAGCAGAACGGGACGATCAACTACCTCCCCGAATTTCTCAACTCGCAACATCCGGTCAAGACGAGCAGCGACGCCGAAGCGTATCTGGCGCGCGTCGCGGCGATGGGGCGCGCGCTCGACGAAGAAACCGACCAGATGAGGGGGCAGGCGGCGATCGGCGTCATCCCACCCGATTTCATCGCGGCGAACGCGCTTGGCCAGCTAAAGGACTGGCGCGCGGTCGCGGCGGTCGATCAGCCAATGCTCGCTTCACTCGTGAGGCGCGCGGGTACGGCGGGCGTCGGCGGCGATTGGGGTGTGCGCTGCGCGAAGCTGATCGAATCGAGCGTTTATCCCGCGCTCGACCGCCAGATCGCGGCATTCGCTGATGTCACGCGCGGCGCGTCGCATGTCGGCAGCGTCCAGCGCCTGCCGCAGGGGGATGCCTATTACGCCTATGCGCTGCGCCTCGGCACGACAACGACCATCCCGGCCGCTGACATCCACAAGACCGGCCTCGAGCAGAATGCCGAGATCAAGGCCAAAATCGACGCGATCCTGAAGTCGCAGGGAATGACCAGCGGCACTGTCGGCGAGCGCGTCGTCGCGCTCAACGCCGATCCGCGCTTCCTCTTCCCGAACACCGACGACGGTCGCGCACAGCTGATCGCCTACATCAAGGGGCGCATAGCCGCGGTCCGGCCGCTGCTGCCGCGCATGTCCAGGCTCGGCCTCAAGTCCGAAGTCGACGTCAAGCGCGTGCCCCCCGACATCCAGGACGGCGCCGCACTCGGTTATATGAACTTCGCGTCGCTCGACGGTTCGCGCCCCGCGACCTATTACGTGAACCTCAAATCGACCGCGTTGTGGCCGAAATATCAGCTCGCGACGCTGACCGCGCACGAAGGCGTGCCCGGCCATACCTGGCAGGGCGCCTACCTCGCCGAGCACCACGCTGAGGTGCCGCTGATCACCTCGATGATGGGCTTCAACGCCTTCGTCGAAGGCTGGGCGCTCTATGCCGAGCAGTTGATGGACGAGCTCGGCCTCTACAAGGACGATCCGTTCGGGCGTGTCGGCTATCTCCAGGCGCAGCAGTTCCGCTGGTGCCGCCTCGTCGTCGATACCGGCATCCATTCTATGGGCTGGAGCCGCGACAAGGCGATCGACTTCATCGTCGGCGAGACCGGCAAGGGCCGCGACGCGATGACGAGCGAAATCGACCGCTATTGCGCCTCGCCCGGGCAGGCGTGCGGCTACAAGGTCGGCCATAACGAAATCCTGCGCCTGCGCGCGAAGGCGATGAAGGCGCTTGGGCAGCGTTTCGATCTGCGCAATTACGACGACATGGTGGTCAAGACCGGTGGCGTGCCGCTCACCATCCTCGCGAGCGAAGTCGACCGCTTCATCGCGCGGGGAGGGACGGCCTAGAGTCGGTTTCACTTAGCATGAAGCATAGCCTGAGTTTCTGAGGTAGTTGGCGCACTCGTCGGGGGCGAAGC
>JACDGO010000206.1 GCA_013821585.1 Sphingomonadaceae bacterium | reverse complement strand
GTGCAAGAGCCACGCGCATCTCGTTCGCCGGACCGGGAAAGACGGATGTCGAGCTCGAAGCCGCGATCCGCGCAAGCGGCACGATCAACCTCGAATCCGCGGGCGAGGGCGAGCGCGCGCTCGCGGTCGCCGGGCGTCTCGGCGTCCGCCCGATGCTCGCGGTGCGCGTCAATCCGGATTTCGCGCTCAAGGGCAGCGGCATGAAGATGGGCGGCGGCGCGAGCGCGTTCGGAGTTGACGCCGACGCCGTGCCCGCGCTCATTGAGCGTTTGATCGCGGCTGGCGCCGATTGGCGCGGCTTTCATATCTTCGCGGGTAGCCAGGCGCTCGACAGCGACGCGATCATCGCGACGCAGGCGGCGACCGTGGCGCTCGCGGGCGAACTGGCCGACGCAGTCGGCACAACGCCACCGCTGGTCAATCTCGGCGGAGGCTTCGGCATTCCCTATTTCGCGGGTGAGACGCCGGTCGACGTCGCGCGAATTGGCGCGTCGCTCGGCGAAGTTCTCGATGACCGCCCCGCGAGCCTTTCCGACAGCAAATTCGCGGTAGAACTCGGCCGCTGGCTGGTCGGGGAGGCGGGGGTGTATCTGACGCGCGTCGTCGACCGCAAGGAGAGCCGCGGCGAGACCTTCCTCGTCACCGACGGCGGGCTTCATCATCAGCTCGCCGCCTCGGGCAATTTTGGCACCGTCGTCCGCCGCAACTATCCGATCGCCATCGCCAATCGCTTCGACGCGCCGCCGGACGAGACCGTCAGCGTCGTCGGCTGCTTGTGCACGCCGCTCGACCGGCTTGGCGATCTAGTCGCGCTTCCCCGCGCCGAGATCGGTGACGTCATCGCGCTGTTCATGGCGGGAGCCTATGGCGCGACCGCGAGCCCGAGCGGCTTCCTAGGTCACGGCGCCGCGCGAGAGATTCTCGTCGGAGTCTAGGCTAAACGCTATCTTCACCTGTTCCGCATATGCGAAACCGAACCATGGTATCGTGCGCCGAACGCATGACGTCATGGAAGGAAAGGGAATTTCGGAGTCATGACCATCGGCCGCTCATCGCAGTTTCTTCTTGGCGCCTGCCTCGCAGCAACCGCGCTGACCGGCTGCGCGGGAAGCAGCTCGGGGCCGCAGCTGCCGCCTGCCGCGTTCGTCGCCGCGAGCGAAGGACCGGGCGAGGAATATGTCATCGGCCCGCTCGATCAACTGACGATCTTCGTGTGGCGCAATCCCGAACTCGGCGCGAAAGTCCAGGTACGGCCCGACGGGCGCATCACCACGCCGCTGATCACGGACCTGCCCGCCGTCGGCAAGACGCCGTCGCAGCTCGCCGCCGACATCACCGTCGAGCTGAAGCGCTACATCAACGATCCGCGCGTTTCGGTGATCGTCGATCAGTTCTCGGGCACCTACAGTCAGGCGGTGCGTGTCGTCGGCGCGACCGAAAAGCCCGCGTCGCTTCCCTACCGCGCCAACATGACCCTGCTCGACGCGATGATCGCGGTCGGCGGTTTGAGCGAATTCGCCGCGGGAGATCGCGCGCGCCTGATTCGCGCCGACAAGGCGACGGGCAAGCAGGTCGAATATGCGCTGCGCATCGGCAAGCTGCTGAAGCGGGGCGACAGCCGCGCCAACGTAAAGCTGGAGCCGGGCGACGTCATTATCATCCCGTCGAGCGCGTTCTGAGGAGCTTGGCGTGAACGGCCTCTACGACGAACTGTTGGTCGCGCTCCACGGAGTGTGGAAGCGGCGCTGGCTTGCGCTCGGGGTCGGTTGGGGCGTCGCGCTGCTCGGCTGGCTCGTCGTCGGCCTGATCCCGAACAAGTATGAATCCGAAGCGCGCGTGTTCGTCGCGTCGCAGACGATGCTGCCCGACAGCGTCGGCATCACTTCCGCCGATCGCCAGCGCGGCATCGACGCGGTGCGCCAGACTTTGACCTCGACCGTCAACCTCGAAAAGGTCGTGCGCGGCACCGACCTGTCACTTCAGGTCGCGAGCCCGCGCGACGTGACCGATCGCGCGGCGGGCCTCGCCAAGGACATCAAGGTCGTCGCGCAGCAGGACAATCTGTTCCAGATTACCGCCGCCTCGGGCGACGGCTCGCTGTCCGATGCGCAAAATGCGAAGCTTTCGCGCCAGATCGCGCAAAAGCTGATCGACCTGTTCGTTGACGGCAATCTTGCGGGAACGCGCGTCGAGAACGGCCAGACGCTCAAGTTCCTCGACGCGCAGCTGAACGCACGCGCGAAGCAGCTCGCCGACGCGGAGGCCGCGCGCGCTCGCTTCGCGCAGAAATATATGGCGCTGCTTCCAGGCACCGGCACGATTGCCGACCGCGTCGACGCGGCGCGGACCGAGATGGCGCGGATCGATTCGGATCTCGCCGCCGCGCAAAGCGCGCTCGCCGCCGTCAACGGCCAGCTCGCCGCCACGCCCGCGGCGACGCGTACACCTGGCGCGATGATCTCGGGCGCGCCGAGCGCCGCCGCCGGCATCCAGGCGCAGATCGCCGAGGGCCAGGCGCGCGGCTGGACCGATCAGCATCCAGACATGATCGCGCTCAGGAGCCAGCTCGCGCGCATGGGCGGCGGAGGTGGCGGGGGCGGCGCACGCATGTCTGCGGGCATCGTGACACCGAATCCGATGTATGTGTCGCTGCGCTCCATGCAGGCCGAAAAACAGGCGGTCGCTGGCGCGCTCGCCGGGCGAAAGGCGCAGATTCAGGGCCAGATCAATGGCGTTCTCGCCGCGCAGGCCGCCGATCCCGCCGTGGCCGAGGAGCAAACGCGCCTCGACCGCGACTATACCGTGCTCAAGGATCAATATGACAAGCTGCTCGCCGACCGCGAGCAGATCAAGCTGCGCGGACAGGTGCAGACGCAGACCGACGCGGTGAAGTTCAGCGTGATCGATCCGCCGTCGGCGCCGCGCAGCCCCGCTTCGCCGAACCGTCCGCTGCTGCTGACGCTCGTCCTGTTCGCTGCGGTCGCGGCGGGCGCGGGCGTCGCGTTCGCGATGGGTCAGCTTCAGACGAGCTATCCGACCGCAGCGCGCCTCGCGCGCGCCTCGGGCCTTCCCGTGATCGGTTCTGTCAGCGAAGTGCTGACCGGCGACCAGCGCGAGGAGCGGGCGAAGAAACTGAAGCTGTTCGCGGGCGGCGGCGCCGCGCTCGCGAGCGTCTACGCGCTGCTGCTCGTCGTCGAATTCGTCCAGCGCTCGATGGTCGCGTGAGGAAATGAACATGCCCTCCCTCATCGAACGCGCCGCCGAGGTCTATGATTTCAGGACGGCCATGCGGATGCCGGAGCTCAGTCCGGCGCCCCGGCCCGACGGTTCCCTTGCGAAGGCGGAGGTCCAGCCTCCCAGCCAGGACTGGACTCCCGCCTTCTCGGGAGAACGGCAGCATATCGACCTCGACCGCCTGCGCGAAATGGGCTTCATCACGCCCGACGGCCCTGCGGGAACGCTCGCCGAGGAGTTCCGCATCGTCAAGCGTCAGCTGCTGCTAAACGCTAGCGGCGGCGCGAGCGGGGAACGGCTCGAAAAAGGCCGGATGATCCTCGTCTGCTCGGCTCAGCCCGATGAGGGCAAGACCTTCTGCGCGGTCAACCTCGCGCTCAGCCTCGCCGCCGAGCGCGATACCGACGTGCTGCTCGTCGATGCCGACTTCGCCAAGCCCGAAATCCTCTCGACGCTCGGCCTCGAAGGCGGCGCGGGGCTTATGGACGCGCTCGCCGATCCCGCGATCGATCTCGAATCGCTGATCATTCGCACCGACATCGCCAAGCTGGCGGTCCTTCCCGCCGGCCGCGCGACGCGCGACGACACCGAGCTGCTCGCGTCGGCGCGCACGCGCGACGTGCTGAAGGACTTGGCCGATCGCAGCCCCGACCGCATTGTCATCTTCGATTCCGCCCCCGCGCTCGCGGCGTCGCCCGCCTCGGTGCTCGCCCTGAACGTCGGCCAGGTGATGATGGTCGTGCGCGCCGATCGCACGACGGAGAGCGAGCTGCGCGACGCGCTGTCGCTGCTCGAAGGCTGCCGCAACGTCAGCCTGCTGCTCAACGGCGCGAGCTACTTCGGGTCGAAGCGCAAGTTCGGTTCTTATTACGGGCACGGAGAATGACCATGCGGTCTTCGCCTCTCTTCATTGCCGCGATCGGCGCGCTGACGCTCGCGGCGCCAGCCCACGCCGAACGGCGCGCGGTCGAGGTCCATCCCTATCTCGAGGTCGACCAGACCGTGCTGAGCGATTTGAAGCACGGCGGCGGCACCGTGACCTACACCAGCGTCGCGGCGGGCATCGACGCGTCGGTCAGCACGCGGCGCAGCGAGGGGCAGATCGCCTATCGCTACGAGCGCCGCTTCTCGGAAAGCAACGGCGCCGGCGACGGAGACATCCACACCGGGCTCGCCCGCGCGCGGACGTGGATCGCGCCGAACCTGCTTCAGCTCGAAGGCGGCGCGTTGGCGACCCGGACGCGCACCGATATCCGGGGTTTCGCGCCCAACCCGCTTATCGGCAACCCCGACAACGTCAGCCAGCTCTATTCGGCCTATCTGGGCCCGACGCTGTCGACGCGCGTCGGCGACCTGAACGTCGGCGCGGCCTATCGCTTCGGCTACACCAAGGTCGAAAGCCACGACCGCGGCCTGACCGCTCCGGGCCAGCCTTTGCTCGACCTGTTCGACGATTCGACCAGCCATGTCGCGACCGCGAGCGTCGGCATGGGATCGGGCGTGCTGCCGTTCGGCTGGACCGTTTCGGGCGGCTATGATCGCGAGGACGCAAGCCAGCTCGACCAGCGTTTCGAAAGCGAGAACGTCCGCGCCGACCTCGTCGTGCCGGTCACGCCGACCGTCGCGGCCGTCGGCGG
>JACDGO010000205.1 GCA_013821585.1 Sphingomonadaceae bacterium | reverse complement strand
GAAGCCTTCCTGCTGCTTCACGATCTCGGTCGCGACCTTGACGATGGTGCGCTGGCGCTGGTCCAGCGCCTTGACCAGCCAGTTGGCGCTCGCGAGCTGCTCGCCGAGCCACGCCTTCGACGCCTTATCGTGCGCGCCCGCGCTCAGCTCGGCATAGTAGCGCCGGTCGACGAGGACGCGCGGCAGGCTCGCCGAATTGATCTCGATCCGCCAGCCCTTGGCCCCGCGCGACACATAGACGTCGGGCGTCACCGCCTGCACGACGCCGCCGCCGAAGCGCAGGCCGGGCTTGGGATCATAGCCGCGCAGCTCGCGGATCATGTCGGCCATGTCCTCGTCGTCGACCTGGCAAATGCGCTGGAGCTGGGCAATGCGGCCGAGCGCCAGCAGGTCGAGATTGTCGATGAGCAGCTTCATGCACGGGTCGTAGCGGTCGGCCTCCTTCGCCTGGAGCGCAAGGCATTCGGCGAGGCTACGCGCGCCGACGCCGGTCGGGTCGAAGGTCTGGACGACGGCGAGCACGCGCTCGACTTGCCCGAGCGGCGCGCCGAGGCGCTGGGCGATCTCGAACGGCGGAACAGTCAAATAGCCGGCGTCGTCGATCGCATCGACGATCTGAAGCGCGATGGCGCGCTCCGCGCCCGACAGCACTTCGCCCGCCTGGGTGTTGAGATGGTCGCAAAGCGACCCTTCGGCGCAAGCGAAGCTGTCGAAATCGATGCCTTCGTCGCCCGTGTTTCCGACCGATCCGCCGCTGTCGCTGGCGCTGTCGTGATGAAAGGTTTCCGCGCCATAATCGACATCAAGCGGCGCGTCGCTTTCGCCCTTGCCCGCCGCGATCAGCTCGTCGTCGGCGGCGTCCTCGGCGCGCTCGGGCGCGGTCGCCGCCTCACCCTCCTCGGCGCCGCCTTCGAGCAGCGGATTCTTCTCGACCTCTTCGGCGATGAACGCCTCGATCTCGACGTTCGACAGCGCGAGCAACTTGATCGCCTGCTGGAGCTGCGGCGTCATCACCAGCGATTGCGACTGGCGCAGATCGAGGCGCGGGCCGAGGCTCATCGCTTAAAGGGCAAAGCCCTCGCCAAGATAGAGGCGGCGGACGTTCTCGTCGGCGACGAGGTCCGCGGGCGATCCCGCGAACAGCACATGGCCGTCATAGATGATGCACGCGCGATCGCAGATGTCGAGCGTTTCGCGGACATTGTGGTCGGTGATCAGCACGCCGATCCCGCGCTTCTTCAGCTGGCAGATCAGGTCGCGGATGTCGGCGATCGAGAGCGGATCGATCCCCGCGAACGGCTCATCGAGGAGCATGATCGACGGATCGGCGGCGAGCGCGCGGGCGATCTCGCAGCGGCGGCGCTCGCCGCCCGACAGCGCGGTCGCATTGGCGTCGCGCAGCCCTTCGAGGTGAAACTCGCCGAGCAGCTGCTCGAGCCGCGCGGCGCGCTCGGCCTTGTCGGGCTCGGCGAGCTCGAGCACCGCCGAGATGTTTTGCGCGACCGTCATGCCGCGAAAGATCGAGGTTTCCTGCGGCAGATAGCCGAGGCCGAGGATCGCGCGGCGATACATCGGCAGGCCAGTGATGTCGGCTCCATCGAGCAGGATGCGCCCCGAATCGGGCTTTACCAGCCCCATGATCGAATAGAAGCAGGTCGTCTTTCCCGCGCCGTTGGGGCCGAGCAGGCCGAGCACCTCGCCGCGACTGATCGACAGCGACACGTCCTCGAGCACCTTGCGGCGATCGTACGATTTGGCGATCGACACGACCGACAGGCCGGACGCCTCCACCTCTGCTTCGGGGCGCATGAGAGTCGAAACGTCGTTCATCGCGGCTCCATCAGGTCGCGGCCAAGCGTTACCCGCTCGTTACCGGGTCGGCAATTGGCAGGATTCGTGCATGGCGGCGCGGCGAGCCGATTACGGGCTGGTCCGCTGGGGCACCGTGAAGCGGCCGGTGACGCGTCCGCCGCGTGTACTCGTCACGCCGCTGCTCATGCCCCCGACCGCGCTGCCGTCGATCACCGAGCGCCCCGAGTTGAGGTCGATCACCAGCCGGCCGCCGCGCACGGTGTTCGGCCCCTGTTCGAGCGTGACGCCGCCGAGCATTGTAATGATCCGCCGGTTGAGGTCGTAGATCGCGAAGCTGCCGTGGGCGGTTTCGGTCGCGCTGTGAACGGTGACGCCTCCGCTCGCGTCGAGCCGCTGGATCGAGACGTTCGTCGCGCCGCCGGTTGCCCCGGAATATGCGACGGTGAGTCGCGCGGAGTCGAGTGTCAGCCCACCTTGGCGGACGTGGACGCCGCCGCTGAACACCGCGCGGTCGGCGCGGTCCTGAACCTCGATCCTGTCGGCTTCGACGTCGACGGGCGCATTGGAATCGTGGTTCTTGAGCGCCTGCGCGCCCGCCGGGGCGGCGAGCGTCAGCGCTAGGACGAAGGCGGCACGCATCAGCGGCCTCTGGCCGCGCCCTGCACGATATGCAAGCGCGCGCGACCGTCGAGCGTCACCGTGCGCGCGTTGAGATCGGCGCGCAGCCGGTCGCTGCTGAACGTGCCGAGCGGCATCCGCCCGTCGATATGATTGTCGCCCGCGAGCATCTTCGTCTTCAGGCTCGCGCCGACGCCGCGCGTTTCGAGCCGGTAGCCGTCGGCGGCCTCGAACAGCAGCGGCCCCGCCACGCGGACCGTCTGCTTGTCCATGTCGTAACTCGCGGCCGGCGTGCGCAGCAGCGCCGGGCCGTCGTCGAGCGCGATGCGCGCGGAGAGGTCGCTGAGCTCGACGACGGGGATGCGGGAGGTCTTCTGCACCGCAGAGCCCGCGCGCAGCGAAAAGGAGCGGCCCTGCGCGTCCTCGCCGCGATAGAGCGCCTCGGTCGCGCGCATGCGCTCCTTCGCCACCTGGACCTTGTCCTTGGCGAGGACGAAGCTGATCTCGTTGCGCATCGTCAGCGGCGCGATGACGAGGATCGCGGCGAGCGCGCCGATCGCCACCGGCAGGACGACGCCGAGCAGGCGGACGAGGCGGTCGTGCGCGCTTCCCGGCTGCGCCCAGACGCGGCGCAGGTCGCGATCGCGCAGCGCGAGCTCAGACATGCGCGAAAATGTCGACCTCGCTCCACCCAGCCAGGTCGATCATCGCGCGCGCGGGCAGGAAGTCGAAGCACGCCTGCGCGAGCGCGGCGCGGTTTTCGCGCGCGAGGCGCACGTCGAACTGTTCCTTCAGCCGGTGGAGATAGCGCACGTCGGACGCGGCATAGTCCTTTTGCGCGTCGCTCAGCGCGTCGGCGCCCCAGTCGGACGACTGCTGCTGCTTGGAAATCTCGATCCCGAGCATCTCCTTGACCAGCTCCTTCAGCCCGTGGCGGTCGGTGTAGGTGCGCGTGAGCCGCGAGGCGATCTTAGTGCAATAGACCGGCCCCGCGACGACGCCGAGATAGGCGTGGATCGAGGCGAGATCGAAGCGCGCGAAATGATAGAGCTTGAGACGGTTAGGGTCGGCGAGGAGCGTTTTAAGATTTGGTGCGGCATAGCTGCTGTTGGCGGCGAAGCGGACGAGGTGCTCGTCGGGGCCGCCGTCGGACAATTGCACGAGGCACAGCCGGTCGCGGCCCGGGTGCAGCCCCATCGTCTCGGTATCGACCGCGATCGCGCCTTCGCCGAGCGCGCCCGCGGGCAGGTCTTCCTCGTGCAGATGGACGGTCATGCCGCGCTCCGTTTCGCGCGCGCGTTGCGCTGCCAGATGTTGAGCGTCTCGACCGCGCCCGAAAAGCCCATCGCCGCGTAGATATAGCCCTTTGGCACATGGACGCCGAAACCTTCGGCGATCAGCACCATGCCGATCATCAGAAGGAAACCCAGGGCGAGCATCACCACGCTCGGGTTGCGCGCGATGAAATTGCCGAGCGGATCGGCGGCGAACAGCATCGCCGCGACCGCGACGACGACCGCCGCGACCATCACCGGCAGCTGGTCGGTCATCCCGACCGCGGTCAGGATCGAGTCGATCGAGAAGACGATGTCGAGCAGCACGATCTGGACGATGGCCGCGCCGATGCCCAGCGTCACCGCGCCGCACTTTTTGTCGAGCAGGTCGCCGCTGTCGTGATCGTCGATGCTGTGGTGGATTTCGCTCGTCGCCTTCCACACCAGGAACAGGCCGCCGGCGAGCAGGATCAGGTCGCGCCATGAGAAGGCCGTCTCGAAGCTCGGATCGCCGTGCGCGGTAAGCGGCCCGGTCCAGCCGAGGTCGAACGCGGGCGCGGTCATCCCGACGACCCACGCGATCGTCGAGAGCAGCAAGAGGCGCATGCCGAGCGCGAGGCCGATGCCGATGCGGCGCACGCGCGTGCGGTCGCCCTCGGGAAGCTTATTCGACAGGATCGAAATGAAGACGAGATTGTCGATGCCGAGCACCACCTCCATCACGATCAGCGCGACGAGCGCGGCCCAGGTCGCCGGCTCCGAAAACAGGGTGATCAGGTCCATCCGCGGCCATTTGGCACCCCCCGCGCGGAGCCGCAAGCGCCGCCGCTCGCCACCCGTCGCGCAAAAGCGCTCGCAGCCGCCCTTGCTTTGGTTTAATGCGACTCACTGGCGCGCGCCGGAGTCGCGCCACGAACGCTCGCGCCCGTCGTCCGGTGCGCGAACGTTTCGACGGATCGGACGGGCGACATTGTGAACGGAAGTACGGACTAGGCATGGGTTTTGACAGGGGTGGCCGCGGTGATCGCGGCGGACGCGGACGCGACAAGCGCGGCGGTTTTGGTGACGAGAGCTACGGCGGCTATGCTGGCGGCGAGCGCGCGGGCGGCGGTGGCGGGGATCGCTTCGGCGGCGGCGGTGGCGACCGGTTCGGTGGCGGCGCTGGCGGCGGCGGTGGTTACCGC
>JACDGO010000204.1 GCA_013821585.1 Sphingomonadaceae bacterium | reverse complement strand
CCGCGACCGACGATCCGGGGATTTCGGGCTTCGCCGAGATCGAGGCGGCCGAGGCGGAAGCGCAGGCGATCGTCACCGCGCAGACCGGACGGCTGGACGCGCTCAACCGCTGAGCGCGGCGCGGTGCGCCTTCGCCAGCATGACGTAATGCGCGGCACCGAGGCGGTTCGCCGCGATCTCGTCGGCGCTCATGTCGCGCAGCTTTTTAGCGGGTCGGCCGACCCACAGCTCGCCCGCGCGGATGACCTTGCCCGGCGTCAGCATCGCGCCCGCCGCGAGCATCCCGTCGCTTTCGATCGTACAGCCGTCCATGACGATGCTCCCCAGCCCGACGAACGCACGGTCGTGGAGCACCGAGCCGTGCAGCATGACCAAGTGGCCGATCAGCACATCATCACCGATGATCGTCGGAAGGCCGGCTTCGCACCCCGACCTGGGCGAATCGACGTGGATGACGCTGCCGTCCTGGATGTTGGTGCGCGCGCCGATCGTGATGCGGTTCACGTCGCCGCGCAGCACGCAATTATACCAGACGCTCGATTCCGCGTCGATCGTCACGTCGCCGATCAGGCGGCAGCCGGGCGCGACGAAGGCGGTATCGTCGATTTGCGGCGTCTTGCCGCCATAGGCGATCAGGTCGGGCATTAATCCCCCTGTCTGAAGATGAGCAGCGGCATGATGCTCGCATGGTCGTCGGTCCATCCCGCGAAGCCAAGGCGCATCCGCGCGGGCCGCCACTCGCCCGCCCCGCTGTCGCGCGCAAGGCGGGCGACCGTCGCCGGATCGCGCGACAGCGCCACCCACATCGAGGTCGAATAGGAGCGGCGCGCCTCCGCCGCGTTGATATGATATTCGCGCACCATCGCGTGCCAGCCATTTGCCTGCGCGGCCGCGACGACGGGCTCGAGCTTCAGGAAGCGGTTCGAGATGTGGACCATCAGCAGGCCGTTCGGCGCGAGGCGGCGCGCATAGACCGCGAACGCCTCGCGCGTCAGCAGGTGCATCGGCACCGCGTCGGACGAAAAGGCGTCGACGACGAGGAGGTCGAGGCCCGACGGCGGTTCGCCCGCGAGGACGATGCGCGCGTCGCCGATTTCGACCGGGACACCGGGCAGGCAGCGCGACAGGAAAGTGAAGCGCGCCGGATCGCGCGCGATCGCGGCGATCGCGGGGTCGATCTCGTAGAAGCGCCAGTCCTGGCCCGGCTCGGCGTAGCAGGCGAGCGTGCCCGCGCCGAGGCCGACGACGCCGATACGCGCGCGCGGGCCGAACAGCGCGGGCGTGTCGCGCATCGCATAGCCGACGCCCGATTTGGGGGCGTAGTAGCTCAGCGGGTCACGCTCGTGGCCGGGCCTCAGGCTCTGGAGGCCGTGAACGGTCGTTCCATGGACGAGGAAGCGCGTCGGCCCGGGATTGGTGCCGACCGTGTAAATGCCGAAATAGCTGCGGACACGCGCCTTGCCGCCCCAGCTGTCGTTGAGCGTCCCCCAGCCGCCGAGCGTCAGCATCAGCGCGGCGAGGCAGGCGACGAACGCCCGGCGCCGCCCGATCGCGAGGATCGCGATGAAGATCACGACGAAAGCGGCGACGAGCATCGCGGCGGGTTGCGGCAGGCTGGGCGCGAGCCCGCCGATCGCTGAAGCCGCCAGCGCGGCGACGGCGAAAACCCAGCCGCCGCGCCGCCCGAGCCGTTCTCCGAACGCGAACACCGGACGCTGCGCGACGAGCGCCGCGGCGGCGAGGATCAGCAGCGGATGCTCATACGCCCAATCGAACACAAGGGGCGCGATCAGCGCGCAGAACAGCCCGCCGAGAGCACCGCCCGCGGACATGGCGAGGTAGAATTCGGTCAGCCGCTCGGGCGCCGGCCGCCGGTCGTAGAGCGCCGAATGGAGCGAGACCGCGACCGCGAACAGCAGCAGCAGTCCGATCGGCGCGAACAACAGCGGATATTTGGCGCTGTTGGCGAACGCCGCGCCGCCGCCGATCAGAAGCAACAGCGGCGTCGCGGTGGTGAAACCTTGCGCGATCCGCCGGTCGGTGGCGAACGCGACCGAGAAGCTGAGCAGATAAAGCCCGAGCGGAATCGCCCAGAGCAGGGGCATCGCGATGACGTCGGTGGTCAGGTGCGTCGTCGTCGACAGCATCAGGCCCGACGGGACGGCCGCAAGGACGATCCAGATGGCGATCGTGCGACCCGGCGTTCGAGATGCGACGATGCGTTCCGGTGCTTCGGTCGTCTTGGGCAGCGACAGCGCGCACGACGCGACGAGCACGAGCAGCACGCCGAACCCCGCGCTCCACAGCAGCGACTGCCCCGCCAGCGGAAGCAACGGCTCGACGATCAGCGGATAGGCGATCAGCCCGGCGAAGCTGCCGAGGTTCGACGCGGCATAGAGCGGATAGGGATCGCCGCCGCCAGAAACCGCGAACCAGCGCTGCATCAGCGGCGCCTGCGCCGCGACGACGAAGAACAGGGGGCCGATTGACGCGACAAGCAGCCACGGCACCCAGACAAACGGGTTCGCGGTCGCGCTCGGCATCGACGCGATGAGGCCGATCGGCAGCATCAGCGCGGCGACGAGGAACAGCGCGATGTGGACGCCCGCCTGCTGCTTCGGCCGCAGCCGCCCGAGCGAGTGGGCATAGGCGTAGCCGCCGAGCAGCAGCGCCTGATAGACGAGCATCGCCGAGTTCCACACGGCGGGCGCGCCGCCGAGGCGCGGCAGCGCCATCCGCGCGATCATTGGCTGGACGAGGAACAGCAGGAACGACCCCGCGCAGATCGTCAGCGTGTAGCGCAGGCGGAGCAGGCGCGCGTTCATGCGGGCCGCCCTGCGCGATAGACGATGTGGCGCTTGAGCGGGCTGCCGTCGGGAACCGCCGGATGATCGAAGTCGAGATCGGCGCGCCGCGTCATGCCGAGCCGCTCCATCAATCCCCACGAGCGCGTGTTGCCCGGAACGGTGATCGACCAGATCGTGTCGCTTGGCAGGTTCGCCGCGCCCCAGTCGAGGCATGCTCGCGCGGCTTCGCATGCATAGCCCTGCCCCCAATATTCGCGCGCGAGCCTCCAGCCGATCTCGGGCTCGCCGGCGATCCGCGTGCCATCGGGTCCGGGCTTGATCCCGCAAAAGCCGAGGAACGCGCCATCCGCGCGCCGTTCGATCGCCCAGAAGCAATGGCCGAGCCCGGCGAGCAGCGCGTTCTGGCGGTCGATCGCGGCATCGGTCTCGGCGCGCGGCTGATGCGGGCCGATATGCGCCATGACGCGCGGGTCGTTGCCCATCGCGTGAAAGGGCGCCCGGTCCGCGTCGCGCCAGCCGCGCAGGATGAGGCGTTCGGTTTCGATCACTCGGCTTCGACTTCCTTGGCGGTGCGAAGCAATACCTCGATTGTTTCGTCGATATGGTCGAGGTGGGTACGGAACGACAGGATCGCGCAGCGCAGGAACGCGCGCCCCGCGAGCCGCGTCCCGCTGAGGAAGATGCGCCCTTCCGCCTGCACGCGCGCGATCAGACGCTCGTTGAATTCGTCCACATCGCCCTTTTCCGGCAGATAGCGGAACGCCACGACCGAAAGATCGGGCGGCGGGCCGACCTCGAACCCCGCCGCCGCGCGCATGCGCGCGTGAAAATAGCGCGCGAGACCGATCTTCTCCGATTGCGCCGCGCGGAACGCGGCGACGCCGGCGATCTGGAGCGGCAGCCACAGCCGCATCGCGCGAAAATGCCGCGTCAGCTCGGGTGACAAATCGGCGGGCGACGGCCCGACCTCGGTCTCGCCCAACGGCCGGATATAGTCCGCGCTCGAGCTATAGGTGTCGAGCAGATGCCGCCCGTCGCGCGCAAGGACCGCGCCGGTGCCATAGGGCAGGAACAGCGTCTTGTGAGGGTCGAGCGCGAGCGTGTCCGCGCGCTCGATCCCGCCGAGCACCGCCTTTCCCTCTTCGCACAGCATGAACAGGCCGCCATAGGCGCCGTCGACGTGAAACCAGACTCCGTGCTTTTCGCAAAGCGCGGCGATGTCCGCCAGCGGATCGACCGACCCCGTATCGACCGTGCCCGCCGAAGCCACGACGAGCCATGGCCGCACCCCCGCGGCGATGTCCGACTCGATCGCTGCCTCGAGCGCCTCGACCGACATCCGGTAGCGGCCGTCGATCGCGATCGTTCGGCGCGGCGCCTTTGCTCGCCCCGCGATCAAAAGCGCCTTGTCGATGCAATGATGCGCGAGCGGCGTCATATAGACCGCGCCGCCGCCATCGCAGTCGCGCGCCTCTCGCGCCGCGACGATCGCGCTCAAGTTCGCCATGCTCCCGCCCGACGTCAGCGCGCCCGCGGCGCTCTCGGGCAGTCCGACGACCCGCGCCAGCCAGTCGGTCGTGGCGTTTTCCATCCGCACCGCGCCTGGCCCCGCCGACGCGAAACCCGCATATTTGTTCGACGCCGCCGCGAGGAAATCGCCCAGCGCCGAATGAAAAAGCCCCCCGCCAGGGATATAGCCCATGAAGCGCGGCGACGCCGTCGTGATCCCCGGCCGGTCGACGCACTGCGCGATGTAGGAGAGGACATCGGAAGGGTCGCGGCCGCCCTCCGTAAATTCGGGATCGAGCCGCCGCGACACGGCATCGGCGCGCGGCCGGTTCGCCGGCCCCTTTTCGAGATTGGCGAGGAATGCCTGGGCGTGATCGAATACCAGCGCGGCAAGGCGCGCGCGCTCGTCCGCTCCGGGTTCGAGCGGCGATGCATTCGCCTGCCATGCGGCGAGCTCCGCCCGCGTCGCCGCCGGCATCAGGCGTTCAGCAGCCGTGCCGCGTGGGCGGCGTGGTATGTCAGGACGCCCGAACATCCCGCGCGCCTGAACGCGAGCAATGTTTCGAGGACGAGCGCGTCG
>JACDGO010000203.1 GCA_013821585.1 Sphingomonadaceae bacterium | reverse complement strand
GGCTGGCGAAGAGTCCGTTCGGCAAAATCCCGGCGATGACCGACGACGACTATGTGCTCGCCGATTCCTCCGCGATCGTCCATTATCTCGAAGCGAAACACCCCGCCCCCGCACTGATCCCCGCCGAGCCCCGGTTGCGAGGACGCACGATCTGGTTCGACGAGTTCGCCGACACGATCCTGGCGGCGGCGGGCGCCGTGATCTTCTTCAACCGGGTCGTCGCGCCTTTGGTCGGTATGCCGCAGGATGTGGCGGCGGCGGACAAGGCGGAGGCCGAGACATTGCCGCCGATTCTCGCCTATCTGGAACGAACGATTCCCGATGGTGGCCACCTCGTCGGCGAAGCGCTGACCCTCGCCGACATCGCGGTGGCGAGCCCGTTCGCCAATCTGCGCTACGCCGGTTGCGCGGTCGACGCGGCGCAGTTTCCCAGGACCGCCGCGTGGGCGGAGACGATGCTGGCGCGGCCGAGCTTCGCGAGCGTGATCGCGAAAGAGGTCGCGTTTCTCGGGCGGTGATCGAGGGAGAAGGAGGGTTTCACGCGAATGCGAGAAACGATGCGGGCCGCGCTTCGCGACCCAGAATGGGACGGCGCTAAATATATGGTTACAAAGCCGTTATTCTCTGCGAAGGGCGGCGGCGAATCAGGTTCAAAAAAGGGTCGAAGTCATGAAGAAGCTTACCGTCGCCGCCGTTTCCGCGCTCGCCTGCGCGTTTTCGGCGGCCCCCGCCGCGGCCGTCAGCTATGACGCGTTCGCGAGCTTCGCGGGAACCGCGCCGCAGGGCGCCGGGACTAACGGCAGCTTCATCTATGGCGAAGCGAACGCAGCGACGCCGTTCAGCGCGGGCGTGTTCTTCACCGCGAACACCAATTGCTTCATCGACGGATCGACCTGCCTTCAGCTCGCGCCCAACCACGACGTTCCCGGCGTGACCAAATCGACCGCCACGTCGTTCCAGTACGGCACGGTCAACGTGCCCGACGACCGCCTGCTCGCGCACCCCGGCAACAGCAGCAACCAGACGTTCCTCGCGTTCGTCGCGCCCACGGCGGGAAGCTATACGCTCAACGCCATCTTCAACGTGCAGGACATTCACCCGACCGGCGTCGGCATCAACCTGATCGAGACGACCGACGGCGCGCTGCCGCTGATCTTTCAGCCGATCGGATCGATCGACGGCGCCAACCCGACGTTCAGCTATACAACGACGGTTTTGCTGGTTCAGGGCGGAGCGATCGGCTTCGGCCTCGACAACGGCGGCAATTACACCAATGATTCGACCGGCGTGCAGTTCAGCGTGAACGCGGTTCCCGAGCCCGCCGCCTGGGCGCTGTTGATCGCCGGCTTCGGCGTGACCGGCGCGGCGCTGCGCCGCCGCCGCTCGGCCCGGACGACGTTCGTCACCGCCTGAAGTCGCCGAGGCCCCGCGTTCGCGCGGGGCCGGCGCGAGTCCGCGCTTCCCGGGACGGCTTACGAGATCGACTTCGACGCCGATGGACGCGGGCGGGCGCGGTTCCTCGCGTGGCGGATGGCGTGACGGCGCGATTCATCGGCGGCGCCTGGGCGATCGGCGCGTTGACGGCGGCGATGCTTTCTATCGGCGGACAGCAATCGTCGGAACGCGCGGCGCGAACATCGCCGCGCCGGCAGGCGGAGCGACCGTCGATTCCGAAGCGCGCGCAGCGATCGGCGCGCTGATCGTGCAACTGGCCTCTCACGGCTTGATTGCGTTAACAACACGCGGAACCGATCCCCCGTCTTCGCTGTTCAGCAGGTGATTCACGACCAATTCAGGGGGCATTTGCGACATTTCTGCCACAGGTTCGGCGATTTGTTGGCTTGCACGGAAACTTGGCATTGGTTAGTGGGTTTGCGCTGTCCTGAGTGACAAGTTTGAAAGGGGATTAATATGCGGAAGCTGGCATTCGCCATCGGGCTCGCCTCCACCGCCTTGGCATCGCCCGCGTTCGCGCGTGACGATAGTTGGTATATAGGTGCCGAGGGTGGCCCTCAAATCGTCGAAAATATTCCGATCAACATCGGCGCCATACGAAGTGCGGCCACGGTCCGCCACAGGGCCGGGTACGATGTTGACGGCATCATCGGCTATGATTTCGGTCACTTCCGTGCTGAGGCCGAAGTCGCATACAAAGACGCTGACCTCAGGAGCTACACCAGCACTGTCGGGGTGCCGCGTGGCAACGGACAGTTGGCGCCTGCGGGCGTCTTCGCCGGCGCGGCCGGCAAGACCACGGCGCTTAGCTTCATGGTCAACGGCTTGCTCGACTTCGGGGACGAAGACGGCATTCAGGGCTTCGTCGGCGGTGGCGCAGGCGTCGGTCGCGTGAAGGCGAGCCGGTATTCGATCAATCCGGCTGGCAGTTTCCTCGACGATTCGGACACGCGCTTCGCGTGGCAAGCGCTCGCCGGGGTTCGCGCGCCGTTGACCGAACACATCGATGTCGGCCTCAAATATCGCTATTTCCACGAGGATCGGCTTCGTTTCGTCGATGCGGCCGGGCAGCTCAACAGCGCGCATTACCGCTCGCACAGCATCCTGGGCAGCCTGATCTACAACTTCGGCGAACCGGCGGCGCCTCCGCCTCCGCCTCCGCCTCCGCCGCCCCCGCCCGAGCCGGCTCCTCCGCCGCCGCCGCCGCCTGCCGCGGTGTGCACGCCGGGACCGTACATCGTGTTCTTCGAGTGGGACAAGTCGGACATCACGCCCGAAGCCGCGTCGATCCTCGACAATGCCGTCACCGCTTATGGCGATTGCGGCCAGGCGCAGGTGATGCTCGCGGGCTACACCGACACGTCGGGAACGCCGAAGTACAACCTCGGCCTATCGCAGCGCCGCGCGGACTCGGTCTCGTCCTATATGACGGGCAAGGGCATTCCCGCCGGTGTCATCACGACCAAGGCGTTCGGCGAAACGAACCTTCGTGTTCAGACCGCCGACGGTGTCCGCGAACTCCAGAACCGCCGGGTGGAAATCACCTACGGTCCGGGTTCGGGTCAGTAATTTCAGCCGCAAGGTTGGAATCGAAAGGGCCGGTCGAAAGACCGGCCCTTTTTCGTTGCGGCCCTGTTCACCGGCACGCACGCGATGCAAGATGCTTGAATGAGCGCGAAAGCCACGATCCCGGCCCCGAAGACTGTGCCGCTGCTCGGCAACCTTCACCAAATTCCCAAGGCCGGGCTGATCGGGCATTTGCTCGAACTGAGCCGCGACTTCGCCGATCCCGGCATCTTCAAATTGAAGTTCGGCAGCCGCGTCGGGCTGTTCGTGACGGCGCCGGATCTCGTCGCCGAGCTTTGCGACGAGACGCGCTTCAGGAAGATTCCAGGGCCGGGCCTGCGCGTCGTCAGGAAATTCGCGGGCGATGGCCTGTTCACCGCGTTCAGCGATGAGGCGAACTGGGGCAAGGCGCATCGCATATTGCTGCCCGCGTTCAGCCAGCGCGCGATGCGCGGCTATTTCGACCTGATCCTCGAGGCTTGCGATCAACTGATCGCCAAATGGACTAAAGCCGACGGGCAGGAACTGGTCGTCGCCGACGACATGACGCGCCTCACGCTCGACAGCATCGCGATCGCGGGGTTCGGCCACCGCTTCGACAGCTTCGCGCGCGAGGAACTCGATCCGTTCCTCGAGTGCCTCGCCCGCACGCTCGGCGAAACACTCAACATCATCACGCGCCTTCCCATTCAGCAACGCTTCGCGAAGCGCTCGGCCGCGCGGTTCGATGCGGATGTGAAGGCGATGAACACGCTCGTCGACGGCATCATCGCCGGGCGGCGCGCGAACCCGACCGACGCGCGCGACCTGCTCAACCTCATGCTGACCGCCACCGACCCCGAAACGGGCTCGGGTCTGGACGACGTCAACATCCGCTATCAGGTGCTCACCTTCCTGATCGCCGGGCACGAGACGACATCGGGCCTCCTGACCTTCGCGTTCATGGAGATGCTGAAAAACCCGGCGGTGCTCGCGCAGGCCTACGCCGAGGTTGACCGAGTGCTGCCCGGCGACGCGCGGCCGACCTATGAGCACCTCGCGCATTTCAAAGTGATCGAGCGCATCGTCAAGGAGACGCAGCGGCTATGGCCGACCGCGCCGGCCTTTTCGGTCGGACCGTTCGAAGAAACGACGATCGGCGGCAAATGGCGGCTGCGCAAGGACCGGCCGGTCAACGTCTATGCCCCCGGATTGCACCGGCACCCATCGGCATGGGTCGATCCGGAAGAGTTCGACATCGACCGCTGGATGCCCGAAGCCGAAACAACGCATCACCCGCATGGTTACAAGCCGTTCGGCAACGGTGCGCGAGCCTGTATCGGCCGTCAGTTCGCGCTGGTCGAAACGAAACTCGCGATCGCGATGGTCCTGCAAAAGTTCGCGGTGGCGGATCGGCGCGGCTATCGGCTGACGTTAAAGGAGACCCTGTCGATCAAGCCCGACGATTTTCGGATGCGGATACGATTGCGCCAGCCGCACGAACGGCTTCCGGTCGCGGAACCAATCCGGCTCCCAAGCGCCGATGCCGACGTCGCTCCGGCAACAGGTGCGGGCCAACGTTTGACGGTGCTTTACGGCACCAGTCTCGGCACCGCGCGCGACATCGCCGAGGCAATCGCCGAGCGCGCAACGAACGACGGGTTCGACGCCGTCGCCGTGCCACTCGACGAGGCGATGGCGAAACCCCCCGAGGATCGCGTCGTGGTGGTGGTGACCGCGACCTACAATGGCCGCGCGCCCGACAGCGCGCTGGCGGTCGAGGCGGCGATCGACGCGGGGCAGTTCTCTGGCGCGTCCTGGCCAGAGACCCGCTTCGCGGTCCTCGGCGTCGGCAACAGCCAGTGGCCGAACTATCAGGCATTTCCCAAAAAGATCGACGCG
>JACDGO010000202.1 GCA_013821585.1 Sphingomonadaceae bacterium | reverse complement strand
TCACGGCTGCACCCTCGCCACGGCGCACGCCCGGCTCGACGCCGGGCTCGATGCGGCGATCGGAAGCGGTGAGCGCCTGATCCTCCTCGTCGCCGGCCGCGCGCCGCGCGCGGCGGCGAGCCGCCTCGACCTGCCGATGCGCGGGATCATCCGGGCGTCGATCGGAGACTGGCTCGCGGCGTCGCGCCACGCTAGCGACATCGCCGCGATCCGGCCTGCGCACCCGCGTCACGGCGGCGCTGGCGCGCTCTATCTCGTGATGCGCCGCCGCTGATTTTGCCCCTATTCGCAACATATCTTTAACCCTGTTCGTGCGAGGCGTGCGCGCGGGGACAGGCGCATTCGCGCCGGGAGCGTAGCGGCGGGATATGGACGGTTTTTCGCTCAAGGCGCGCGCGATCTCCTTCGCTTTTTCGATCGGTGCGGTCGCGTTCATTCTCGCGATGCTCGCCGGGCTCGATCACGGCGCCGATCCGCGCCGCCTCGCGATCAGCGTGATCGTCGCGCTGATCTGCGGCGTGATGAGCTGGGCGGCGGCCGAGAACGCGATCGCCGGCATCGCCGCCGCCGTCGACGCCGCCGCGGGACGCGTCATCGGTGCGGCGCAAGGCGACCTCTCAACCCCCACGCCGGCGGCGGTGGGAGAAGCGCTTCCCGACCTCGCCGAAGCGCTCGACGGCATGTTCCGTCAGGTCCGGGCGAACCTCGATGCGGTTCACGCATTGGCGATGTTCGATTCCGTGACGGGCCTCGCCAACCGCACGAGCTTCCGGCGCGAGGCCGACCGCATGCTCCGCGCCCTGCCGGGCGAGGGCGACGCCGCGCTGTTCTTCATCGATCTCGATCATTTCAAGGCGGTCAACGACACGCTCGGCCACGCGCAGGGCGATCAGATGCTCGGCATGGTCGCCAACCGGCTGCGCGCGATCGCCACCGCCGAAGCGCAGCGCGCCAAGGCGGGCGCCGAGCCGCTCGTCGGACGTCTCGCCGGCGACGAGTTCACCTTGCTGTTCCCCGAAAGCGGCGGTGCCGACGGCGCGGCGCGGATTGGCCGCGCGCTGCTCGCGGCGCTCAACGAGCCTTTCGAGATCGCCGGGCAGTCCCTGATCGTCGGTGCGTCGATCGGCATCGCGCTGCGGCCCGACCATGCACGCACGCTGACCGCGCTGATGCGCGCGGCGGATGCGGCGATGTATCACGCCAAATCGAGCGGGCGCGGTCAGCTCCAGCTCTACAGCGACGGTCTCGGCGAGGCGATCGCGGGCAAGGTCCGGCTCGAGAACGACCTGCGCGGCGCGCTCGACCGCGACGAGTTCGCGCTGTTGCTCCAGCCGCAGGTCTCACTTGGCGACGGTCAGGTCGTCGCGACGGAGGTGCTGCTGCGCTGGAACCATCCCGACGGCGTGCAGCGTCTGCCCGACGCGTTTCTTGCGACCGCCGAGGACAGCGGCCTGATCATTGACATCGGCAACTGGGCGATCGAGGCGGTCGCGGCGATGGCGGAGCGCTTCCCGCGCTCGGGCGCCGCGCCGCGCCTCGCGGTCAATCTGAGCCCGCGCCAGATTGTCCGCGCCGACTTCTTCGTGCGGCTCCGCGATGCGCTTGCACGTCACAAGATTCCGCTCAACCTACTCGAGTTCGAGCTGACCGAGACCGTCGCGATGGCGTGCGGCGACCCCGTCATCGCCGAAATCGGCCGGCTACGCGCCGACGGCGCGCGCATCGCGATCGACGACTTCGGCGCGGGCCATTCGAACCTGTCGCGGCTGCGCAGATTGCCTCTCGATCGTATCAAGATCGACGAGAGCCTGATCGCCGGCATCGCCGACGATGCGGGCGCGCGCGGCATCGTCCACGCGGTCGTCAATCTGATCCACGGGCTGGGTTGCGACGCGGTCGCCGAAGGGGTGGAGACCGACGCGCAGCTCGGAGTGCTGCGCGTGATCGGATGCGACGCCGTCCAGGGTTATGCGATCGCAAAGCCAATGACCGAAGGCGACTATTTGTCATGGGCGGACGTCGCGCGATCGGCGATCGCGCTCTGAACTAGCGCCTTTCGAAGCACGCATTCGTAGATGTCAGTCAGCGCTTCGATGTCAGCGACCGCCGCCGCTTCGTCGAGCTTGTGCATCGTCGCATTGACCAGGCCGAATTCGGCGACCGGGCAGAGCTTGACGAGGTAACGCGCGTCCGACGTGCCGCCTGCGGTGGAAAGATCGGGGGAGAGGCCCGTCACCTCGCGCACCGCCGCCGCGATCAGGTCGCTGAGCGGCCCCGGCGGCGTCAGGAATGCTTCGCCATAGATACGCGCTGTGACGGTCGCGCGCGGGCTTTCCGCTTCGGCGATCCGGCGGATGCGATCAACGAGGTCTTCGCCGCGCTGATGCTCGTTGAAGCGGATGCTGAGCCGCGCGCTCGCCTTGGCCGGGATCACGTTCGTCGCCGGATTGCCGACGTCGACCGTCGTCGGCTCGATGTTCGACGGCTGGAACCAGGCGCTCCCCTCGTCGAGCCGGATCGCGTCGATCGCCGTCAGGATGCGCACCAGCGCCGGGATCGGATTGTCGGCGAGGCCCGGATAGGCGACATGGCCCTGCGTTCCCGCGACCTCGATCCAGATGTTGACCGACCCGCGCCGCCCGACCTTGATCGTGTCGCCAAGGCGGGCCGCGGAGGTGGGCTCGCCGACGAGGCAAAAGTCGGGGATCAGCCCGCGCGCGCGCATCCGCTCGATCAGCGCGACGGTGCCGTAAGTCGCCGGACCTTCCTCGTCGCCGGTGATGACGAGCGTGATCCGTCCCGCATGGTCGCGCACGCGCCCGGCGGCGGCCGTGAACGCCGCGATCGCGCTCTTCATGTCAACCGCGCCGCGGCCGTGGAGCATTTCGCTGCGAACTTCTCCCGCGAAGGGATCGCCGCTCCAGCCTTCGCCCGGCGGGACCACGTCGAGGTGCCCCGCGAAGGCGAAATGCGGCCCTTCGTCGCTTCCGCGTGTCGCCAAGAGGTTCTCGACCGGGCCATCGGGCGGTTCGCCGGCGACGAAGCGCTCGACCTCGAACCCCTGCGCCGTCAGCGCCTCCTCGAGCACGTCGAACACCGCACCGTGCGCCGGTGTTATGCTGGGGCAGGCGATCAGCGCCTTGGCGAGTTCGATTGCGTCGGCCATGATGCCCCTATGCCCAAACTTAACCTCGACGCCATCCCCGCGACCAACGCGACCGGTTATCCGCCCGAATATGCCGATGTCGTCGAGGGGCGATGGTATCGCAAGCTGATGGGTCCCGCCGGACTGACCGACTTCGGCGCAAGCCATGTGACGCTGAAGCCCGGCGCCTGGTCTTCGCAACGCCACTGGCACGAAGGCGAGGACGAGCTGGTCGTCGTCCTCCAGGGCGAAGCGACGCTGGTCGACGACGACGGCCGCACTCCGATGCGCGCGGGCGAAATCGCGGTGTTTCGCAAGAACGACGGCGACGGGCATGTCTTGATCAATGAAAGCGGCTCCGATTGCGTGCTGCTCGCGATCGGCAAGCTCGCGCTCAGCGATTGCCACTATCCCGACATCGACATGCATTTGTTCGCCGCCAACGCCGGCCGCCAGACGCGCAAGGACGGGAGCGAGTTTTAGGCCTGTTCGAACTTCTCGATCACCCACTCCTCTTCCTGCGCGGCGGCGATCCAGTCCTGGAGGAAGGGGTGCGCGGTCATCGCTTCCACATAGCTTTGCGCGAAGCGCGGGACGGGGAGCGAATAGGTCGTGAGGCGCGTGACGACGGGTGCGAACATGATGTCCGCCGCGCCGAAGTCGCCGAACAGGAAGTCGCCTTCGCCCCCGAAGCGCGCCCGCGCCTGTGCCCAGAGCGTCATGATCCGCCTCAGCTCCGCCGTCACCGCCGCGCTTGCCGGGCGCGCGGGGAAGATGCGGCGGACATTCATGCCGTGCTCGTCGCGCAGCGCGGAAAAACCCGAGTGCATCTCGGCAGCCATCGACCGCGCCAACGCGCGCGCGGGAGTTTCGATCGGCCAGAAACGCATGTTTCCCGTCTTGTCGTTCAAATATTCGACGATCGCCAGACTGTCCCAGACGGGCGTGTCGCCGTCCCACAGAATCGGCACCCTGCCGCCGCTCGGCGTGAACAGGGCGTCCTTGCGCCGCTCGTCCCAGTCGGCGTCGTAGAGCGGGACGACGATCTCTTCGAACGGCAGGCCCGACTGCTTGCACGCCAGCCAGCCGCGCAAGGACCAGGACGAATAGGCTTTGTTGCCGATGATGATCTTGAGCATGGCGATTCCTATCCGTTCCTTCCGAGCGAAGTCGAGGGACTAGTTCGAGCGAAGCGAGAAGGGTAACGAGTCGAATGGAGGAAAAGCCTCGGCTACGCTCGGCATAGTCCCTCGACTTCGCTCGGGAGGAGCGGGGTTGATTACGAGACCGCTTCCAAAACCGCCGCGCGAAGCTCGGGCAGCCCCAGTCCCTTTTCGACAGAGGTCGCGATGATCTCCGGATGCGCGGCGGCGCGCTTTTTCGCGGCGTCGGACGTTCGCGCCATCACCTCGGCGAGCGCGGAAGCCTTGATCTTGTCGGCCTTGGTCAGCACGAGGCGATAGCTGACCGCCGCGCCGTCGAGCATGTCCATGATCTCGCCGTCAACCGGCTTGATGCCGTGGCGCGCGTCGATCAGGACGAAGGCGCGCTTGAGCGCCTGCCGCCCGCGCAGATAATCGTTGATGAGAAAGCGCCAGCGCTTGACGACGTCGAGCGGCGCCTCGGCGAAGCCATAGCCAGGCATGTCGACCAGTCGGAACCGCAGCGGTTCGCCAACGTCGAAGAAATTGAGCTCCTGCGTCCGGCCCGGCGTGTTCGAAGTCCGCGCGAGCTTGTTGCGGTTGGTGAGCGCGTTGAG
>JACDGO010000201.1 GCA_013821585.1 Sphingomonadaceae bacterium | reverse complement strand
GTATGCAACCGGCTTCCGCGCGCCGAGCCTCGGCGAGTTGTTCGGCGGCCGTTCGCGGTTCGACCTGACCGTCGTGGATCCCTGCACGAGTGATCCGAGCGGGCAGTTCCAGACCAATGCGACCGTCCGGGCGAACTGCATCGCGGACGGTGTTCCGGCAAATGGCAGCTACGCCGAACCGCCGGGCCAGCTGCCGGTCATTACTCAGGGCAACGTCAACCTGAGGCCTGAAAAGTCGCGCAACCTCCTGTTCGGTGCGGTCTATGCGCCGAAATGGGCACGCGGCGGCTTTGCCAGCATCCTGACGCTCGAAGCCAATTATTACGACATTCGGGTGACCAATGCGATCAACGCGATCGATCCGGGCCTGACGCTGCTCAACTGTGCGTTGACCGGCGCGGCTTCGAGTTGCGCGTTGACTGTGCGTACCGCGAACGGTTTCGTGAATGAGATCGACGGCACGCTACAAAACCTCGACGGCATCCGCACGCGGGGCGTCGACGCCACGCTGAACTATCGCTCGCCGGAAACGGGAGTGGGCACGTTCGGCCTGACGCTCAACGCCAACTGGCTGACCAAATATGTCGTCAGCGCGTCGAATGGCGCCATCATCATCAACCGTCGCGGCACCGAGCGAGGCAGCCCCGATCAGGCCTATCCCAAGTTCAAGGGCAATGGCACGCTCAGCTGGAATCTCGGCGATTTCAACGCGTCGTTTACCGGCCGCTACATCTCGAGCGTTCAGGAAGTGAGCGTGGTGAACAAGCTGAACAGCCGCTTCTACGGCGATGTCCAGCTGAACTTCACGCCCGCGTTCCTCGATCGGAAGTTCGCGTTCACGATCGGCGTCAACAACGTGTTCGACAGGGATCCGCCGGGCTGCTTCTCTTGCAGCATCAACAACTACGACCCGTCGACCTACGACGTGCCGGGGCAGTTCGGCTATGCCCGCCTGAGCTACAAGATGTAGCCGGCCGGTCGCGGGGGCTTGAACCGGCCCCCGCGACCGCCGAAATAAGGGGCGGCAAAAGGATCAAGGAACCTTCATGAGCACGCCCGACCACGCCGACATCATCGGCGGCCTCGTCCCGATCGTCATCGAGCAATCGAACCGCGGCGAGCGCAGCTTCGACATTTATTCGCGGCTGCTGCGCGAGCGGATCATCTTCATCACCGGCGGGGTCGAGGATCACATGGCCTCGGTCATCACCGCGCAGCTGCTCTTCCTCGAATCGGAGAATCCGAAGAAGGACATCTACATGTACATCAACTCGCCGGGCGGCGTCGTCACGGCGGGCCTCGCGATCCACGACACGATGCAGTATATCCGCCCCGAAGTCGGCACGGTGTGCATCGGCCAATGCGCCTCGATGGGCAGCTTCCTCCTGGCGGCGGGCGAGAAGGGCAAGCGCGTCGCGCTGACCAACAGCCGCATCATGGTCCACCAGCCTTCGGGCGGTGCGCAGGGCATGGCGTCCGACATCGAGATCCAGGCCAAGGAAATCCTGCGCATGCGCCACCGGCTCAACACGCTCTATGCCAAATATACCGGCAAGAGCGTCGAGGAGATCGAAAAGGCGATGGACCGCGACAATTTCCTCGAGGCCGACGAGGCCAAGGCGTTCGGCCTGGTCGACGAAGTGTTCGACAAGCGTCCGGTGCCGAGCGAGGACGTCGCGGCGGCGGCGTGAGTCCCGCCCGCAAGCTGGTGCGGGAACTTGATATTCAGCATTGCCGGATAGATTTGTGGCGGTAAGCTACACACCCGCGCCGCTCCGGCCCGATGGAAGGTTCGAATGACGAAGCTCAGCGGCAGCGACTCGAAGAGCACGCTCTATTGCTCGTTCTGCGGCAAGTCGCAGCACGAGGTGAGGAAGCTCATCGCCGGGCCGACGGTGTTCATCTGCGACGAATGCGTCGACCTGTGCAACGACATCATCCGCGAGGAGACGAAGTCGTCGCTGGTGTCGAAGAAGGACGGCGGGGTTCCGACTCCGCAGGAAATCTGCGACGTGCTCGACGACTATGTGATCGGCCAGCGGCGCGCGAAGCGCGTCCTTTCGGTCGCGGTGCACAACCACTACAAGCGCCTCAACCACGGCGCGAAGGGCGCCGACGTCGAGCTCGCCAAGTCGAACATCCTGCTCGTGGGGCCGACCGGTTGCGGCAAGACGCTGCTCGCGCAAACGCTCGCGCGCATCCTCGACGTGCCCTTCACGATGGCCGACGCGACGACGCTGACCGAGGCGGGTTATGTCGGCGAGGACGTCGAGAACATCATCCTGAAGCTGCTCCAGGCGTCCGACTACAACGTCGAGCGCGCGCAGCGCGGGATCGTCTACATCGACGAGATCGACAAGATTTCGCGGAAGGCGGAGAACCCGTCGATCACCCGCGACGTTTCGGGCGAGGGCGTGCAGCAGGCGCTCCTGAAGCTGATGGAAGGCACGACCGCGAGCGTGCCGCCGCAGGGTGGGCGCAAGCACCCGCAGCAGGAATTCCTCCAGGTCGACACGACGAACATATTGTTCATCTGCGGCGGAGCGTTCAGCGGCCTGGAAAAGATCATCGGCGACCGGCTGCAGGGCAAGTCGATCGGCTTCGGCGCGCACGTCGCCGGGCCGGACGACCGGCGCACGGGCGAAATCCTGCAAAAATGCGAGCCCGAGGATTTGCTCAAGTTCGGGCTGATCCCCGAATTCGTCGGGCGCTTGCCGGTGATCGCGACGCTCGAAGACCTCGACACCGACGCGCTGGTCAAGATCCTGACCCAACCGAAGAACGCGCTGGTCAAGCAATATCGCAAGCTTTTCGAGATGGAAGACGTCGAGCTGGGCTTCACCGACGAGGCGCTCGTCGCGATCGCCAAGCGCGGCATCGACAGGAAAACTGGCGCGCGCGGGCTGCGCTCAATCCTCGAATCGATCCTCCTCGACACGATGTTCGACCTGCCGAGCATGGACGGCGTCGACGAGGTGATGATCGACAAGGACGTCGTGGCGGGGACGAAAGACCCGGTGCGCGTCTATTCGACCAAGAAGGAAGCGGCGGGCGACGCGGCCTGACGCTTCGGTTTCGTTAACCATGACTTGCTAGGCGCGGGCGCGTGTCCAACACGCGCATTGCACGGCCGCCTTCGGCCATCACCGTCCGGGCGTGGATCGCCGGGATCCTCATCGCCTTTCTCGCCGCCGCCGCGTGGACCAGTTTGCACAAGGGCATCTGGTACGACGAGGTGTGGTCGGTGTTCGAAGTGCGGCACGATCTGCCGCTCGGGCGGATCATCATCGAGCGGTGGCTTCGGGATATTCATCCGCCGGCGTTTTATGCGCTGAGCTGGCTGACGGAGCCGCTGACGGGCGACGGGATTTTCGCGCGGCGGGCGCTCAATCTCGCGCCGATGGCGTTTGCCGGGGCGATGCTGGCGGGGATCGGGCGGAAGCGGGCGGACGCGCGCGGATTTCTCGCAGTGTTCGCGATGCTGCTGCTCGGGGCGGGGCCGGCATTGACCGCGATCGTCGATCACCGATCGAACTTTTCGCAGCTTGCCGCCTGCGCGGCGCTTGCAGGAGTGCTTTACGCGATCGTTACGAGCGGGCGCGATTATGCGCGCGCGGATCGCTGGCTACTGGGCCTTGCCGGGCTGTCGGCGCTCGCGGCGTTCAATTTTCACTATCTCGGGGCGTTCGACAGCGCGGCACTTCTCGGCGTGTTTATCGTCGCGCTAGCACTGTGCGGACAGCGAGGATGGGCATTGCGGCTGGCGATCGTCGGCGCGGTCGCCGCGCTGCCGGTCGCCGCATCGTTCGCGGTCCAGCATGTCGTGCTTGCCGACACCGCGCGGAACTTTTGGGCGGCGACGACAGGTTGGGAGGCGCTCGCCGCCTACGGCAGCTTTCTGGGCGCAGTTTTGCTCGCCAATCTCGTCGCGAGCGGGGTCGCGTTGCTGCGCGCGGTCCGGCCCGGGGACGATGCGGAGCGGCGATTCGCCTGGATCGCGGCGGTCGCGGTGATCGTCGCGCTCGTCGCGCTGTTCGCGCTCAACGCGGCGCGGCCGGTGATCCAGCCGCGCTATCTGCTTGCGATCCTGCCGTTCGCGCTGGCGGCGCTCGCGGCGCTGGCGTCGGGGCCGGTCATGCGCGACCGGCGGCTGTTCGCGGGCGTTGCCGCGACGGCACTGGCGATGATCGGGTTGAACGGGTGGATTAGTCGCGGCGCGCCGAACTGGGATGCGACCGCGGCGTTTGTCGGCGGGGAGCAGCGGGACTGCCCCGACACGGCGATCCACGCGCGACCGCACTGGACGATGGCAGGAGGGCAGGCGTTCCTGCTCGATAACGAGGCGGCGGTCGACCGAGCGGGCTACGAACTCGAAGCTAGGCGCTTCGCGACCCGGCTCGAACCCGAGGGCGGCGCACGGGTTTCGGCGCGCTGCCCGACGTTGGTGTGGGTGACGCACGCTGCGCCGCCGCCCGCGTCCGGCGTGCTGGCGGTGCGTGCCGGGTTGAAGCTATCGCCGAAGTCGATTGGCGCAGCGCGCATCTTCGTGGGCGGATCGGGCTATGTGGCGGTGTTTCCGCCGCTCATCTGAAGGGCGGCTCGTTGAAGGCGCGCAATTTGCGCGAATGGAGCCGCGCGCCCTCGCGACGTAGCTCCTCGCACGCGGCGATGCCGATGCGCATGTGCTCGTTGATCGCGCGTTCGTAGAAGCGGTTGGCCTGGCCGGGGAGCTTCAGCTCGCCGTGCATCGGCTTGTCCGAGACGCACAGGAGAGTCCCGTAAGGGACACGAAAGCGATAGCCCTGCGCGGCGATCGTCGCCGATTCCATGTCGATGCCGACCGCGCGGCTCTGCAAAAAGCGCAGCGCGGACTTCGAATACATCAGCTCCCAGTTGCGGTCGTCGGT
>JACDGO010000200.1 GCA_013821585.1 Sphingomonadaceae bacterium | reverse complement strand
CCCGTTTATGGCTTTCCACGTCCGGCCGCCGTCCAGCGATTTGTAGAGCCCGCTTCCGGGTCCGTTCGAAGGCGGATAGACGCTCCAGGGCGGTCGCCGGGTCTGCCACAACGCGGCATAGACGATGTCGGGATCGCCGGGCTTATAGGCCAGAGCGATCGCGCCGGTGTCGGCGTCCTTGAACAGCGTCTTCGCCCAGCTCTTGCCGCCGTCCGACGACCGGAAGACGCCACGTTCCGCATTGGGGCCGTAAGGGTGGCCGAGCGCGGCGACGAGCACGGTGTCGGGGTTGCGCGGATCGACGAGAATCCTGGCGATCTGCTGCGTGTCGCTCAGGCCCGACGCTGTCCAGCTCTTGCCGCTGTCGGCCGACCGGAACATGCCGACGCCCTGCGCGATGTCCGATCGCATGTCGGCTTCGCCCGTGCCGACATAGACGATCCGCGCGTTCGATGGCGCCACCGCCAGTGCGCCGATCGATCCGACCGGCGCCTCGTCGAAGATCGGCGTCCACGTCCGCCCGGCGTCGCGCGTTTCCCACACGCCGCCATTAACCGCGCCGAAGTAGAAATGCAGCCGGTCGTCGGGCGCGCCCGCCACCGCCAGCACCCGCCCGCCGCGAAACGGCCCGATCGACCGCCATTTGAGCGCGCCGTAGAGCGATGGATCGGGCGTGGCGGCGATCGAGGGGGCGACCGCGAACAGCACGGTCGCCCCGCAGAGAGCGCGAATCAGCTTGGGCGGCATTCGAACTCCTGTCGTTCGTCGCGCCGACAATGGCGGCCCTCCCCGGACCTGTCCACCGGCGCTCCCGCCGGCTGCGGCCGTTCCTGCACCGATGCCTTTAGTCCTTCTCGCCGCTCCCGCGCAGCGCGCCATAGGATCCGAAGAAGCGCGTCCCGACGAGCCCGCGGACGAGCGCCGCCACGGGTCCGCCGCGCGCTTCGTCCGGTTCGAACGCGACCGCCGTCAGGTCGATCGGGGGACGTCCCGCGTGCGCCAGGTTGATGTTGAGCCGTTTGGCGTCGCCGTCGCGCAGCGCCGCAAAGCCCGCCTCGACTTCCTTCAGCTCGCGCTCGAGCGCGTCGATGCGGGCGAGTTGATAGGCGGTCGGCGCGCCTTCGGTCGAAGTGATGGCGCCATAGACGAAATCCATGTTCTCGCGCAGCCGTTCTTCGCCGGTGATCGCGCCGCCCTCGGTCGTCGCGACGACCTGCTTGCGCAGCGCGTTGGCGCGTTCGGAGAGTTTTCCGGCGCTTTCCCTGATCGCGGCCGTGGTCGCGCTGTCCGCCTCCAGAGCGTCTGTCTGCGCGCGGATCGCATTCAAGCCGGCGACGAGCGTGCTCATGCGGGCGAACAGCCCCTTCACGCGCTCGGCCGCGGCGAATTGCGCCTGACGGTCGGCCATCGTGAAGGTCGCGCGGCGATCGAGCCGAACGTCGAGCGGCATGGTCGTCACCTGTCCTGCCTTGGTCAGCCGGACGGTATAGGTTCCGGGGAGGAACCGTTCGCCCTGCGTCGAACGGCCGGCGATCGACGCGGCCGGGGGCACCTGCGGCGGCTTGGTGTGCATAGACCAGACCACGCGGTTGATTCCCTTGCTCTTCGACGTCGGCAGCTCGTCGACGACGTTGCCATGGGCATCGACGATCTCGAGCTTCATGCGTCCGATGACGTGGCGGCTCTTCTGGAAATAGGTGATGACGGCGCCGTCGACCGGGTTTTCGCCGGCGTAGCTGGCATCGCCTTCCGCCCAGCCGCCGTTGCCGACGATCCGTTGCTGAACGGGCGCCGACGGGATGAGCGTGACGTCGCTGGCCGTCACTTCCGGCGTGAGCGCGCGAAGCGGGCTTATGTCGTCGATGATCCACAAGCCGCGTCCGTGGGTCGCCAGCACCAGGTCGTCGCCCTGCGCGGCGACTGCGATATCGCGAACCGCGACGCCGGGAAATTCATTGGGCTTGAAGGCTTCCCACGCGCCACCGCCGTCGCGCGATACGAACAGGCCCATCTCGGTCCCGACGAAAAGGATTTTCGGATCGAGCCGGTCTTCCTTCACGACGTGCGCGTAGCCGCGTACGCCCGCCGTCGCCGGGCCGATCAACGGCCGCCATGTCTTGCCGTAATCGGTCGTGCGGAACACGTGCGGCGTCATGTCGCCATAGGTGTGGCGATCGACCGCGACATAGGCGGTCGCCGGATCGTGTCGGCTCGCCTCCACCCAGCTGATCCAGTTATCGGGGCCGAGCTTCAGATTTTTCGTGACGTTGGTCCACGCCTTGCCGCCGTCGCGCGTCAGCTGGACATTGCCATCGTCGGTGCCGACCCAGATCAGCCCCGCCGCCTTCGGGCTTTCGGAGATTGAATAGATCGTCGTGTGCATTTCGGCCGCCGAATTGTCGACGGTGATTCCGCCCGACTTCTCCTGCTGTTGCTGCGCCGGATTGTTCGTCGACAGGTCGGGCGAAATGCGGTCCCACGTCGTCCCATGGTCACGCGACCGGAACAGGAACTGCGACCCGATATAGATCGTGCCGCGTTCGTTCGGACTGAGCGCGATCGGCGTATTCCAGTTGAAGCGCAGCTTTTCCTTGAAGCCCGCTTTCGGCTGGATGTCGTGCGCTTCGAGCGTCGTGCGGTTGACGCGGCCGATGGTGCCGCCCTGCGCTTCGACATACGCGAAATTGGCGTCGGCCGGGTCGGCGTAGGCCCAGAAGCCGTCGCCGCCATACAGATTTTCCCAGCGGCTGTTGGTGATCCCGCCGGGATACTCGCTGTCGCCGACCCAGCATGAATTGTCCTGAAGCCCGCCGTAAACCTGGTACGGATCCTTGTCGTCGACGCTGACGTGATAGAACTGGCTGATCGGAAGGTTCGAGCCCTTCCACCATTTGTTGCCGCCGTCATAGCTGATCCACAGCCCGCCGTCGTCGCCGCCGATCAGGTGCTTCGGGTTCTCGGGATTGATCCATACCGCGTGCCAGTCGGCGTGGCTGCCGCCCGCGGAATCGGCGAAGCTCTTGCCCCCGTCCTGCGACACGATCATCCGCAGGTTCATCTTGAACAGGCGGTCGGCGTTTGTCGGGTCGACTTCGATCCGGCTGAAATAAAACGGCCGCCACACCATGTTCCGGCTACGGTCGCGCTCCTCGAAGGTCCGGCCGCCATCGTCGGACACGTACAGGGCCGAACGGATGCTCTCGACAAAGGCGTAGACGCGTTTCGGGTCGGAAGGCGCGAAGACGGTCTCGACGCGACCCCATGGTCCCTTGGGCAGGCCCTTGGCCGTGTCTGCGTTGAGCGGAGACCAGCTCGCGCCGCCGTTGTTCGAAACCATCATCGCGCTGCCCGATGGCGCGTCGGGACCTTCGCCGCCCGACCGGAAGGTCCAGCCCTTACGCCTGAAGTCCCAAAGCCCCGCGATCAGCCGGTCGGATTCGACGGATCGAGCGAGACCGACGAACAGCCCGTGGACAGGTTGCTCCCCTTGAGGATCAGCGACCAGGTCTTGCCGCCGTCGCTCGTCTTGTAGAGTCCGCGATCGGGGCTGTCGGACCAGAGCGCGCCCGGCGCGCAGACATAGACGATGTTGCCGTTCGTCGGGTGGACGATGATCCGCGTGACCCGCTCGGTCGTGGGCAGGCCGACATTGGTCCAGCTCTCGCCGCCGTCGGTCGATTTGTAGATGCCGTCGCCGATCGAAACCGAGTTGCGCGTCCAGCTCTCGCCGGTGCCGACCCAGA
This sequence comes from Sphingomonadaceae bacterium, assembly GCA_013821585.1. GTDB lineage: Bacteria > Pseudomonadota > Alphaproteobacteria > Sphingomonadales > Sphingomonadaceae > Sphingomonas_O. The sequence goes on along the minus strand of JACDGO010000200.1, from coordinate 1,179 downwards.
CGGTCTGGGGATTGGTCGGGTCGAGCGCGATCGCGCCGATCGACTGCACCGGCTGCTTGTCGAACACGGGATGGAACGACGTGCCGCCGTCTTCCGATTTCCACACGCCGCCGGACGCCGCGCCGACGAACAGCGTGACTTTGCCGTCGGCTTCCTGCCGCGCAGCGATCGCGGCGATCCGCCCCGACATGGCGGCGGACCCGATGTTGCGAATGCCGAGCCCCGAAACCCCCGAAGGCGCGGGCGCCGCCGGGGGCGCCGCGATCGCGGCTGCGGAGCAGAGCGAGAGGATCGTGCCGCCGAGAAGGAGTTTGCGGATCATGAGGGTCACTTTCCTGAAGGCGCGCGCGCCGCGGGGGCCGCGGGCTGGGCGAAAAGGCTCGCGGCCGCATCGATGTTCGCGGTCGCCGTCGCGATGATGGTGCGCGCGCGCTGTCCCGACTGGCCTTGCGACCAGCTTTCGATCGACATCGGGTAATAGACTCCGGCGACCTTTTCGTAATCGCCGAGTTCGGATTCGGTGACGACCTGCGCCCCGCGAATGCGCCGCGTCTCGGTGATCTTGATCTCGAGCATCGTATCGGGGTCGAGGAGGTATACGAATTCGTCGCCGTCCTTTTCGCTCACGCGCAATTTATAGGCGAGCGTCCCGTCGAAATCCTCGCGTCCCATATAGGTGACGGTGCTTCCCGCCGCCGCCGCGTTGAGCAACGGTCCGCGAATAAGCGCGCTGTCGGCGAGCGCGCGCGCCTCGTCGTCGGTCAGCCGCTCGGCGTCCTTGCGCCCCTCGAAAGGATTGATCTTCCACCCGCTCTTGCCGTCATAGGCCTGAACCAGGGTCAGGCCCTGGATCGCCGAATCAACGCGCAGCGCGCCGGTGGCCGAACGCGTCTCCTGATAGGTCAGCTCGAAATCGCCGGGATAGATGAGCTTGCCGTCGAACCTGAGCGACTTGATCGCGGCGAACCGGTCGGCGCCCCCTCGCGCGGCCAGGTTCTTCGCGACCAGATCGTCGGCGGTGACGGCCTGGGCATGAACCCCGGAGGTCGAGGTGGAGGCGGCGAGCGCAATCGCAAGCGCTATCTTTTTCATTGTTCTCTTGCCCTTTGACCGGTGATCGGCGCCTTCGGAGCGTCTCACGGGGATGGAGACCTATCGCGAGTTTTCCGGATTGCAATC
>JACDGO010000199.1 GCA_013821585.1 Sphingomonadaceae bacterium | reverse complement strand
GCTGAAAACCGGGGCTGCAAGAATTAGCCGGACGCTTGCACGATGGCCGCCACCACGGACGGTGCCGCGTCCGACTGGAGCTGGTCGAAGGTGCATTGCCGCGGCGCCTTGTCGGGCCGCCAGCGCGACAACCGCGTACCGTCGCGAAAACAGCCGCCCGTCACCTGATCGTAAAGCACTTCGACGACCAGCGCGGAATCGAGCGGCGTCCAAGGGGGTTTCCTTGCAGTCATTCCAGCGGCTCGGACGCCGGACGTCTCGCGCGACAGCCGCGCGATCCGGCTCGCGGCGGGGTGGAGCCGCGCCTGCAGCGCGTCGAACGACAGGACCCCGCCGATCGGCAGGATCAGCGCGCCGTCGAGGATGAAGCGCTTTCCGCTCATTCTCGCGAGAAGCGCGACGATTTCGCAAAAATAGCGCGCGAGCGCCTTGCCCGATTTCGATCGTGTCGCCGTCGCGCGACGCGATCGTGCAGAGGCCGTCGCGCTTCGGCTCGAACTGCCAGCCGCGCTTCATCGGCGCGACGGGCGCGGACTCAGGCGTCGTCGCCGGTGCCCGGCTCGGCCATCCTGCGATGCGATTCGGCGAGCATGCTCTGGGGCACGACGCCCGCCGCCGCGACCTGGAGCTTGTTCATCAGGCCCGAGACGATGGCCGACTTTCTCGCCATCATCGCATCCCAGCCGTCCTTCGCCACTTTCGCCGGATCGGCCTTTTTCTCCGTGCCGACCTTGGTGTCGTCCATTCCCGCACGGTTGAAGAATTCGGTTTCAGTCGCGCCGGGCATCAGCGTGGTCAGCGTGACGCCCTCGACATCCTTCAATTCGTTGCGTAGCGCTTCCGTGAAATTGTCGACGAAGGCCTTGGTCCCGTTATAGACAGCGTTGAAGCTGCCTGGGACGTATCCTGCGATCGACCCGGTCACGAGCACCTTGCCTTCGCCCTTCGCGACCATATCCTTCAACACCTTTTGCAGCAAATAGAGGGTGCCGGTGATGTTGGTGTCGATGCTGTGCCGCCACTTCGTCACGCTCTGGTCGAGGAACGCGCCGCCCGTGCCAATGCCGGCGTTCGCGCACAGCAGGTCGATCCGTCGGCCGTTCGCCGCCGCGAGCAGGCGATCGACGCCCTCGACCGTCGCGAGATCGGCCTCGGCCGATTGCACGTCCGCGCCGTTGCGGCGGAAGTCGGCGGCTGCGGCGTCGATCAGCGGTTCGTCGGCGACGACAAGCAGATCATAGCCGTCGTCGACGGCGAGCTGGGCGAGCTCGAAGCCGATGCCCGTGGAAGCGCCTGTGATGATCGCGAATTTATCGGCCATTGTCCTGCTCCTGGTTAGGCGGCCGCCATCATGCCGGGCTTCAGCACGATCTTAGTCGCTTCGTTCTGGTTGTCGTGGAAGATCTTGTAGCCATGCGGCGCCTGCTCGAGCGGCAGCCGGTGACTGATGAGAAAGGTCGTGTCGATCTTCCCGTCAATGATCGCCGCGAGCAGCGCGGGAAGGTAGCGCTGCACGTTGGTTTGGCCGGTCTTGAGCGTCAGCCCCTTCTCCATGAACGCGCCGAGCGGAAACTTGTCGACGAAACCGCCGTAAACCGCCGGCATCGAGACGCGCCCGCCCTTGCGGCAGGCGACGATCGCTTGGCGGATCGAGTGGGTGCGGTCGGTGCCGAGGAAGGTCGACGCCTTGATCTGATCGACGATGTTGTCGACGAAGAAGCCGTGCGCTTCGAGGCCAACCGCGTCGATGCATGCGTCGGGGCCGATGCCGCCGGTCATTTGCATTAAGGCCTCATAGGTCTCGGTTTGCTCGAAATTGATTGTTTCCGCGCCGAATTTCTTCGCGAGCTCGAGGCGGTGCGGGAAATGATCGATCGCGATCACACGCTCCGCGCCGAGCAGGAACGCAGACTGGACCGAGAACAGCCCGACGGGTCCGCAACCCCATACGGCGACGGTGTCGCCGGGCTCGATCCCGGCGTTTTCCGCCGCCTGCCAGCCGGTCGGCAGGATGTCGGAAAGGAACAGCACCTTGTCGTCGTCGATCCCGTCCGGGATCACGATCGGACCGACGTCGGAGAAGGGAACGCGGACATATTCCGCCTGCCCGCCAGAATAGCCGCCGGTCATGTGGCTGTAGCCGAACAGGCCCGACATCGGCTGGCCGTAGAGCTTTTCGGCGATGTCCTGATTGTCGGCGGGGTTGCCGTTGTCGCACGCCGAATATTGCTGCTTGCCGCAATGATAGCAGGCGTCGCATGCGATGGTGAACGGGACGACGACGCGCTGTCCCTTCTTCAAAGTCGATTTCGGACCCGTGTCGACGACTTCGCCCATGAACTCGTGGCCGAGCACGTCGCCCGCCATCATCGTCGGAATATAGCCGTCGTAGAGATGAAGGTCGGAGCCGCAGATCGCGGTCGACGTGACCTTCAGGATCGCATCGCGCGGGTTGACGATTTCGGGATCGTCGACGGTGTCGACGCGGACGTCGTGTTTGCCGTGCCAGGCCAGGGCGCGCATCGGATCAGTCCTTATCTTCGTCGCGCATCGCGGGGTTGCGCGCGTTGGTGGCGAGCTCGCCGGTTTCCATCAGCTGTTTGAAGCGCCTGAGGTCGCGGCGCGCTTGGATCGCAGGCTCGCGCTGAAACATCTTGGCGACGATCTTGCCGACGATGCCAGCCGGGTCATAGCTGATCGTCGCGGTGACGACCGTGCCGCGCGCACCGGCGTCGGCGAACTCAATCCGTCCGCTGTTTGCGACACCGGCGCCGGCATCGGACGCCCAGGCGATCAGCTTGCCATTCTGCTCTTCGGTAACGGTCGCGTCCCATTCGACGGTTTGGCCCGCAGGCGCCTTCACCACCCAGTGCGAGCGCTTGGGGTCGAGCACGTCGATGCGCTCGACATTCTCCATGAAGGTCGCGAGGTTCGAAAAGTCGCGCCAATAGGCGTAAAGCTCGCCGACTGGACGGTTGATCGTGACGGCGCGGCCGAGGATCGCGCCGTGACTTGGTTCGATCAGCGCGGCGGTCGCCGCGTCCTCGCCGTCGAGGCGCTTCGAGGTCGAGGGCGGCGCGTCGTCGAGCGCCGCTGTCCTGTCGTCCGCCATCGCGAAAACTCCTTGTCGGCAGGCAGGCTAAACCGCACTCCGGAGCCGGGCGTTCCGCTTCCCGTGAAATTTATTTCCTGCCGGAATGGGGGAGACAGTCGTTTCTAAGGCTTAACGAATCGAGTGGCTCGTTAGGGCCGGCTGATCGCTTCCGGCCGATGTCGTTGAGGAAGTCGGCCTTAGGGGGATCGGGTTGGAGGCTTGGAAGACGGGCGCGACCTAAGCTTTTGATTCGGAGGCTCTTAACTCACAGCCCGGCCGGCTCGCCTCAGCTGGGCTCTTTTTTGCCGCTCACGTTCGGTATCGGTTGCGGTCGTGGCATGTTCGATGAGCGTAGCGCGCTGCGGCCAGCGGTCTAACCTGGAACGAGCCCGTTCTACCGTGGACTGAGAGCAAACCGTGCCGAATGACTGAGAATCATTTCGCGACGCCGCAGAAAATCGGCGTAACGGATATGCACCGCCGTGATCCGGGCATAACGATCATCCCATGATGTTTTCCCGTTTTTTCCGGCTGCCCTCCTATGACATGGCGATCGATCTCGGCACCGTAAACACCGTCGTCTACGTCCGTGATAAGGGGATCGTCCTGAACGAACCTTCGGTCGTCGCGCTCGAAACTCGAAACGGCGTTCGGCGCGTCAAGGCCGTCGGCAGCGACGCAAAGCTGATGATGGGAAAAACCCCCGCGAACATCCAAACGCTGCGGCCGTTGCGCGATGGCGTCATTGCGGACATCGATGTCGCCGAACAAATGATCAAGCATTTCATCGACAAAGCACACGGCGGCCGATCGCGCCTGCCTCGACGGCCAGTGATCGCAATTTGCGTTCCCTCAGGCTCGACGAGCGTCGAGCGGCGCGCGATCCGTGACGCGGCGACAAATGCGGGCGCTTCAAAAGTCTGGCTTGTCGAAGAGCCAATGGCGGCGGCAATTGGAGCGGGCCTGCCCGTGACCGAACCGATCGGCGCGATGGTCGTTGATATCGGCGGCGGGACAACTGAAGTCGCTGTGCTCTCGCTGCGCGGCCTTGCCTACAGCACATCGGTACGGGTCGGCGGTGACAGGCTCGACGACGCGATTACCGCGGCCATACGACGCAAGCACAATCTGATGATCGGCGAAGCCACAGCGGAGCGGATCAAGCTCCAGATCGGCAGCGCACTCCTGCCGCGAGGAGCCGGCACCACGATTCGCGTCAAAGGGCGCGACTTAGTAGGTGGTGTACCCAAGGAGATCGAGATTAGCGAAGCTGAGGTTGCCGAAGCGATTGCGGAACAGGTCAGCCAAATAATCGGCACTGTGCGCATGGCGCTCGAACACACGGCACCCGAACTTGCCGCCGATATCGTCGACCGCGGTATAGTTATGACGGGCGGTGGAGCGCTTCTGCGACGGGTCGACGAGGCGCTTTCGCAATCTACGGGCCTACCCGTGGTAGTTGCGGACAATGCGCTGATCTGTGTTGCGATGGGAGCAGGTCGTGCCCTTGAGGATCCGGATTATCAGGGGGTCCTTACCGAAGCCTGATGGCTGGATCGGCGCCCGATGACGCGGATTTCTGAGCCCCGCGTCCGGTTGCGGGTAATTGCTGCAGCGCGCCATTAGGTGCAGCCTGTCTAACGCGAACCGCTCTCCACATGGCGCGGCTCAGTCCGTGAGATTGCGCCTCAGCCCGCGAGCACCCGCCACTCGGCGATCGCCGCGGCGCGGCGCTCTTTGTAGGTTGTGCGATCGACGAGGTGGCGTTCGAGGTTGAAGATCCCATGGGGGTGGCACGGCCCTTCGGGCAAGGTGCCTGGTGCAACGGTGCAACCC
>JACDGO010000198.1 GCA_013821585.1 Sphingomonadaceae bacterium | reverse complement strand
GCGGCCTGGCGACGCCAAGCCGCTCGCAGATCATCTGGTCGAGCGCCTGGACGAGATCCTCGTTGAGCACGCCCGCCGCGTCCGTGTAGCCGAAGCGGGGATCGTGCTCCTTGATCGCGCGGGCGAGCACGGGATCGGCCTCGATCAGCGCGATCACGCGCTTCGCGACAGGCCCGTCCATGACGAGCGGCGGGTGCATCATCTCGTGAACCGAAACGAACACCCAGGTGTCGTCGTCATAGCTTCCCGCGGCGAGGAATTGCTGGCCCTGGACCTTGATCCCGTGCGGCTTGCAGAAATGGAGGACGACGACATCGATCCGGGGGTCGAAGGGACGCCCGACCATCCGCGCCTGCTCGGCGGTCACGTCGTATTGCGCGAGCTTCGCGCGCAGTTGCGGCAGCCGCGTCGATTCGGTCGAGGCGAACGCCTCCTTGCGGAACGCCGCGAAGCCCGCCGCGTCGAGCGCGAGCAGCAGCGCGCGCAGCTCGGCGCGCGCGCCCATGAACCAGTCCCAATTGCCCTGGTCCCAATAGGGGCTTACCGCGAACGGCGGCTTCAGCCGCGTCTCGGCGACATCGATCGCGGCGACCAGCGTCGCGATATCGGCGTCCTGGCCCGACGAGAAGACGACGTCGAGAAACGGCGTCATCATGATGCTCTTGGCCGACGCGCCGTCCTTCAGCGCCTTGATCCGCTCGACGGTCCCCTTGGGCAGGCGCGGCGCGAAGGCGGCGATTTCGGCGGGGTAGTGCTGGGCGTAGAAATCGTCGCCCGAAAGCGGACCGAGAAAACTGATCGCGTCGAACCCTTCCGAGCTTCGTACGTTCCAGACCGTGCGGATCGGTTTCGCCGGCGGCCCGGCGGCGAAGGCGGGGCGGAGCACGGCGGTCGCGGTGGCGGTTCCGGTCGCGGCGAGGAATTGGCGGCGGTTCATGCGCTTTCGGCTAAAGCGTGCGCACGGCTCCGTCTTGAACGGTTTTGACATGCGCGCGCCGCAGCCGCCCCGGCGCGCATCCCGTGAGCGCCGCGACGTCGCGCGTCATATGCGCCTGATCGGCGAAACCCGCGTCGGCGGCGACCGACGCCAACGATCCGGACGCCGCGAGCAACGCCTCGACCGCGCGCCGCGCGCGGTATTCGGCCCGGTAACGCTTTGGCGAAACGCCATAGGCAAGGCGAAAACCCCGGCTGAGCGAACTCGCGGCGACGCCTGCCTCGAACGCCCATTCGGCGAGGGACGCGACGGCGCCGGCGCGCAGCGCGCGCGCCAGAAGATCCGGCCAATCCGCGCATTCCTCGACATCGAAGGCGATCGTCTCAAGCGCTAGCGCCGCCGCCGCGGACACGTCGCTTTCCGCCAGTCGCGCCACCGCGTCGGGATCGGCGATGCGCCCGGCCAAGGCGCGCGTGATACCCGGCAACGGCAGGTTGAGCACTTGAGCGCCGCGCGCACCGAACCGGTCCTGATGCGCGTCGAAGCGGCCGTGAACCAGAATATCGCCGGGCCGGACGCGGTGCCGGCCGAGATCGCCCGCCTCGGTATAACCGCCCGAAATGACGAGCGCGGCATAGGGCGTCGTGTGCCGGTGCCGCGCGAGGCGGCCACTCGCCCCGTGCCGGCTGACGGCGCAGCGGGCATCGGCCGGATGCGCCATGCGGATCAACCGGTCTTCAAATCGGGTGGCGTCGCCCCGTCCACCAGCATCGCGACGGCTTCGGCGAGCGGAAGGATGCGCTGGCCCTCGCTCCCGAGGCTGCGGATCGCCACCGTGCGCTCGTCGGCCTCGCGCTTACCGACGACGAGGAGGTGCGGGACTTTGGCGAGGCTGTGCTCGCGCACCTTGTAGTTGATCTTCTCGTTCCTGATGTCGGTCTCGACGCGAAGCCCGGCGGCGGCGAGCGCGGCGACGGTGTCATGCGCGTAATCGTCGGCATCGGACACGATCGTCGCGACCACCGCCTGTACCGGCGCGAGCCACAGCGGGAAGCGCCCCGCGTGGTGCTCGATCAGGATGCCGATGAAGCGCTCGAACGTGCCGAGGATCGCGCGGTGGAGCATCAGCGGGCGGTGGCGCTGCCCGTCCTCGCCCACATAGCTCGCGTCGAGGCGCTCGGGCATCAGCGGATCGAGCTGGAGCGTGCCGCACTGCCACGTCCGCCCGATCGCGTCGGTCAGATGGAATTCAAGCTTGGGGCCGTAGAACGCGCCCTCGCCCGGCAGCTCCTCATAGGCGTAATCGTCGGACAGCCGTCCCGCCTGGCGCAGCGCCTCGCGCAGGTCGTTCTCCGCGCGATCCCACGCCTCCTCGCTCCCGACGCGCTGATCGGGCCGGAGCGCGAGCTTGATCGCGTAGCGCTCGAACCCCAGGTCGCGGTAGATGCTGTCGAGCAGGTCGCAGAAGCGCCTCGTCTCCGCGATCAGCTGATCTTCGGTGCAGAAGATGTGCGCGTCGTCCTGCGTGAACTGGCGCACGCGCATGATGCCGTGGAGCGCGCCGTGCGGCTCGTTGCGGTGGCAGCAGCCGAACTCGGCGAAGCGCAGCGGCAGGTCGCGGTAGGACTTGATGCCCTGTTTGAAGACCTGGACGTGCGCGGGGCAGTTCATCGGCTTCAGCGCCATCAGGTCGCCCTTGCCGGTGAGCACGGGCTGGTCCGGGTCGGTGCCGGGCACTTCGTCGGGAACTACGAACATGTTCTCGCGGAACTTGCCCCAATGACCCGACGCCTCCCACAGCTTCACGTCCATCAGCTGCGGCGTCTTGATCTCGGCATAGCCAGCCGCATCGAGCTTGCGGCGCAGATACGCTTCGAGCGCGCGCCACAGCACGAAGCCGTTCGGGTGCCAGAACACCGACCCCTGCGCTTCGGGCTGAAGGTGGAACAGGCCCATGTCCTGGCCGATGCGGCGGTGGTCGCGCTTCGCCGCTTCCTCGAGGCGCGTCAGGTGCGCGTCGAGCTGCTTCTTGTTGAGCCAGCCGGTGCCATAGATGCGGCTGAGCATCGCGTTGCTCTGGTCGCCGCGCCAGTAGGCGCCCGACACGCGCGTGAGCTTGAACGCCTGTGGATCGAGCTTGCCGGTCGAAGCGAGGTGCGGGCCGCGGCACATGTCCATCCACGCGCCCGAGCGATAGACGGTGATCTCCTCGCCCGCGGGCAGTTCGGCCGCCCATTCGGCCTTGAAGCTTTCGCCCTCGGCGCGCCATTTGGCGATCAGCGTGTCGCGCTCCCACACCTCGCGCACCAGCTTTTCGTCGCGCGCGATGATGGCGCGCATCGCGTCCTCGATCGCGGGAAGGTCCTCGTCGGTGAACTGGCGATCCTTCGGCGCGAAGTCGTAATAGAAGCCGTCGGCGGTCGAGGGGCCGAAGGTGATCTGCGTGCCGGGAAACAGCGTCTGCACCGCTTCGGCGAGCACATGCGCGTAATCGTGGCGTGCGAGTTCGAGCGCGTCGGCTTCGTCGCGCGCGGTGACGAGCGCGAGCGTCGCGTCGCTTGTCAGCGGCCGGTCGAGGTCGCGCAGCTCGCCGTCGACGCGCGCGGCGAGCGCGGCCCTGGCCAGACCCGGGCCGATCGCCGCGGCGATCTGTGCCGGGGTCGTGCCGGGCGCGACCTCACGCACCGATCCGTCGGGAAGGCCGATCTTCAGCATCGAAGTCGCGGGCCGATCAATTCCCGCCGTCGGGATTGTCGGTCGTCGGCGCGCCGTTGGCGGTCGAGCCCACCGTGCCGATATTGCCGAACAAATCCTCGAAGAAGCTGCGGTGGCGGCCGAGCGTCGGCGTCGTCTGGCTGACCGGGTTGATCGACGCGACCTTCTCGATGCCCGTCTTCTCGATCGAGGCGACGTTGCCCGCGGCGTCGAAGCGGACGTGGAGCACGCTTTCCTGAACCGGGCGCGGCTGGGCGAACGCAAATTGGCGTGTCTCGCGTGCGACATAATACCAGTCGTTCGCGTCGAACTGCCCCGCGAAGGTCGGCCGTCCGATCGTGCGCGTCACCGATTCGCGGTTGTCGATCCCTGGCTTGATCGCATCGACCAGCTGCTGGTCGGCGACAAAGCCCTGATGACCGCGCACGCGCGCGCAGCCGCCGGTCGCGGCCACCGCCGCCAGCGTCAGAACAAGGATGGGGGCACGCATCGTCATCGTTTTGAACTTCGCCTTTACGCACCGGCGATTGCACTTGCCGGCGCGCGCCTCAATATGCGGAGATACGGGGCGCGGCAAGCGGAGCGGCGAGTGGGTGCGTTGAAGCGATTGTTCGGACGCGACCGCGGCGCGCTGCGTCCGCTCTATGATGCCGTGGTCGCGGAAGCGCGCCGCCCGGACTGGTACCGCGCGGCGGGCGTTCCCGACACGATCGACGGGCGGTTCGACATGGTCGCGCTCGTCTTGAGCCTCGTCCTCCTCTGCCTCGAACGCGACGGCGAGTCGGGCAAGCTTCCCTCGGTACTCCTCACCGAGCTGTTCGTCGACGACATGGACGGAACGATGCGCGAGATCGGCTTCGGCGACCTTGTCGTTGGAAAGCGCATCGGCGGCTTGATGGGGGCGCTCGGCGGACGTCTCGGCGCGTATCGCGAAGGCGACCGGCGCGCCGCGCTGGTGCGCAATCTCTTTCGCGGCGTCGAACCCACGCCCGCCGCGCTCGATACCGCCGAGGCGATGGCGGCGGCGTTCGAGGCGCGCCTCGCCGGGCTTTCGCTAGAGGCCGTCGTTGCGGGCGGTATCGCGTGAGCGAGTTCTCGCGTCCGGTCGCGCTCGACACGATCGGCGACGCGCCGCATGAAATGGCGATCGAGGCCGACGCCGGAGAGCGTGCCGCGCTCGCCCGCCGCTTCGGCTGGCTGGCGCTCGACCGGCTCGCGGCGCGTGTCACGCTGATCGCCCGCGCGGCGGGCGTCGATGCCGAAGGGACCGTCGCGGCCGCGCTGACC
>JACDGO010000197.1 GCA_013821585.1 Sphingomonadaceae bacterium | reverse complement strand
GGGCTTTGCGACCTATCGGCTGACGCTCGCGCACCTTCCGGCCGGGCGCTACCGGATGCACCTGCCGATCGTCTATGCGGCGAGCCGGGCGTTCGTGAACGGCGTCGAGGTCTCACGACGCGGCGACGTCGGTGAGACCGCCGCCGCGACGCACTACGACTGGCGCGCGCACGACATCGCTTTCGAGAGCGCCGGTGAAGACGTGCGGCTGTCGATCGACATCGCGGCGTTCCGCCACCGCGACACGGGCCTTGAATCGGCGCCCGTGCTCGGCCTGTCCGACCCGATGGCGTCGTGGATCGCGCTAAAATGGGCGCAGGAGTTCCTCGCGCTGATCGCGCTGATGCTGCTCGGCATCTACGCGCTCGCGGTGTTCCTCTATCGGAAGCGCGACCGCGCTTCGCTTTTCTTCGCGATCGCCTGTTTCGGCTATATCCCGGCTTCGGCGATTCTCGGCTTCGACAACATCCTGTCGATGCTGTTCCCCAGCATCGCGCTCGTGCCGCTGATGATGCTTCTCTATCTGCCGACCGAGGTCTCGCTCGGCGCTTTCCTCGCTTATGTGAACGCGCTTTATCCCGAGGAGGCGTGGCCGCGCGTCTATCGCGCGCTGATGGCGGTCGTCGCGGTGCTGTTTGCGGTTCAGGCGGCGACGCTCGCGCTCGGCGAGACATTGCTCGCCTCGAAGGAGAACCGCGCGTTCATCCTGATCATCGCCGCGATCCTCGCCTATATGGTCGCGGTGCTGGTCCGCGCGGTCGCGCGGCGGCGCGACGGCGCGCTGATCTTCCTCTTGGGCGTGCTGGTGTTCTTCGCGACCGTGCTGATGGTCGCGACCGTCGCTTATGGCATCCTGCCGAGCGACCGGGTGACGGGGATCGACTTCACCGCCTACGGCATGCTGATCCTGCTGTTCAGCCACATCGTCATCCTCGCCGAGCGCTGGTCGCTGGCGATCATCGACGCCGAGCGGACCAACGACGATTTGCGCCAGCTGCTCGACGTCAATTCAGCGATCACGTCCGAGATGCAGCTTGCCGCGCTCCTCAAGAAGATTGTCGAGGTGACGTCGAAAATCCTCCACGCCGACCGCTCTTCGCTGTTCCTCTACGACGAGAAGGCCGACGAGCTCTGGTCGCTGGTCGCCGAGGGCGTCGAGACACGTCAGATCCGCTTTCCCGCCGGCCGCGGCCTCGCCGGCCATGTCGTGCGCACGGGGGAGACGGTCAACGCCGCGCGCGCCTATGAAGACCCACGCTTCAATCCCGAGGTCGATCAGCAGACCGGCTATCGCACGAAGAGCGCGCTGACGATGCCGGTAACCGCGCGCGACGGGCGGCGATTGGGCGTAATGCAGGCATTGAACCGCCACGACCGCCCCTGCTTCACCCGCGACGACGAAATCCGGCTTCAGGCGTTCGCGGCGCAGGCGGCGATCGCGATCGACAACGCCAGCCTTTTCACCGCGGTCGCGGCCGAGCGCAATTATAACGAGAGCATATTGCGCTCGATGTCGGCGGGCGTCGTGACGCTCGACCGCGACGGGCGGCTGGCGACGATCAACGATGCCGCCTGCGCGATCCTCGAGGTCGAGGCGGACGCCGCGCAGGGCCGCAACGCGCGCGCGTTCCTGAAACGCATCGATTCATGGCTGCTCGGCGAGATCGACGCCGTCGCCGCCGACGGTCAGCGCCGCCGCCGACTCGACGCGGACATCACGACAGCGCGCGGCAACCCGATCTCCGCCAACGTCACGATCGTGCCGCTGGTCCGCGACGGCGGCGCCGACGGCCTGCTGATCCTCGTCGAGGACATCAGCCAGCGCAAACGCCTCGAAGGCGCGATGCGGCGCTTCATGCCGCAAAACCTCGTCGAGCAGGTGATCGAGCGGCGCGAGGAACTGCTCGAAGGCGCGGCGTGCACCGCGAGCGTGCTGTTCGCCGACATCCGCGATTTCTCCGCGCTCGCCGAAACGCTGCCGCCGCGCGAGACCGTCGAGGTGTTGAACGAGATTTTCGGCGAGTTGTACGAGGCGGTGGTCGCGCACGGCGGCGTGCTCGACAAGTTCATCGGCGACGCGGTGATGGCGGTTTACGGCGCGCCGATCTCGAGTGGTCGCGACCCTCAAAACGCGGTCGCGAGCGCGCTGGCGATGCAGCGCGCGATCGACGGCATCAACGAACGCCGCGCCGCGAAGGGGCTGACGCCGATCCGCCTCGGCATCGGCATCGCCACCGGAGAAGTGATCGCGGGCACGGTCGGATCGTCGAAACGGATGGACTATACCGTGATCGGCGACAGCGTGAATCTGGCGGCGCGGCTCGAGGAGCTGAGCAAGATCCACGACGTCGGCATCCTGGTGTGCGAGACGACAGCGCGCGCGGTGGAGCAGGAAATCCGCCTGCGCGCGCTGAAGGAAACGCAGGTGCGCGGCCGGACGCGGCCCGAGCGGATTTTCGAGGTTCTTCAGGTGGCGCAGGCATGAAACGGTTTCTGGGATGGGGCGCGCTGCTGATCGGGATCGCGGCGTTCGCGTTCTTCCTTCTCGCGCCGGGCATCGTCGAACGGTCCATGAACAAAGTCGTGGGTCCGCAACCGCCCGCCGTCTCCCCGCGCGTCGCCGCGCTGCACAGGACACTGCAAATCGCCGACATGCACGCCGACACGCTGCTTTGGAGCCGCGATTTCGACGCGCGCGCGACACGCGGGCAGGTCGACTTGCCGCGCCTTAAAGCGGGCAATGTCGCGCTGCAAATCCTGTCGTCGGTCACGAAGACGCCCAAGGGCCAGAACTACGACGCGAACGGCGGCGACACCGACAACATCACGTTGCTCGCGATCGCGCAGGGCCAGCCGGTGCGGACCTGGGGATCGCTGCTCGAACGCTCGCTGTGGCATGCCGAGAAGCTCAGGCGAGCTGCAGCTGGATCGCAAGATCAGCTTCGCATCATCCGCTCCCGCACCGATTTGGCGCAACTTCTGACAACATCGAGAAATCCCTACCCTTGGAACTCGAAGACAAAGGCCAGTGTTTGGCGTGGCCCGCCGGTCGGCGTGATCCTCTCCGTCGAAGGGCTGCACAACCTCGAAGGCAATCCCGCCAACCTCGACAAGCTCTATGCTGCCGGTTTCCGCATGGCGGGGTTCGCGCATTTCTTCGACAACGACCTCGCTGGCTCGATGCACGGGCTGCACAAATACGGGCTCACGCCCAAGGGGCTCGTCGTGCTTCGCATGATGGAGGCGCGCGGGATGGTCGTCGATATCGCGCATTGCAGCCACACCTGCGTCTCCGACATCCTGCGCCTCGCGCACCGCCCGGTCGTCTCCAGCCACGGCGGCGTGCAGGCGACATGCAGGGTGAACCGCAACCTGACCGACGCCGAGATCAGGGGCGTCGCGCGCACCGGCGGGATCGTCGGCATCGGATACTGGGACGCGGCGGTGTGCGACACGTCGCCCGCAGGCATCGTCCGCGCGATCGCGCACGTCCGCGACCTCGTCGGCATCGACCATGTCGGGCTCGGCAGCGACTTCGACGGCGCGGTGACGACGCGCTTCGACACCACCCGCCTCGACGCGATCACGCAGGCGCTGGTCGACGCGGGGTTCAGCGACGCCGACATCGCCAAGGTGATGGGCGGCAATGTGCTGCGGTTGCTGGGGCAGGTGCTGCCCGCGCGATAGCGCAGATCGAATTGGATTCACACAGAGCTCGCAGCGGACGCAGAGAGGGCTCCTCTCTCTGAGTTCTCCGCGGCCTCTGTGTGAACCCCCTTTCTTCCCTGATTGCGCCTGCGGCGCGGGTGACGCAAAGGCGGGGCATGGAACGCGTCGAAGGGGGCATCGCACTTCCGCCGCATCTGCGCGGGGGCGTCATCGCGCTCGGCAATTTCGATGGCTTCCACTTGGGGCATCAGGCGGTCGCCGGCCGGGCGATCGAGCTTGCAAAGGCGCGGGGCCGCCCGGCGATCGTCGCGACCTTCGATCCGCACCCGGTGCGCTTTTTCCGCCCCGACGCCCCGCCGTTTCGCCTGACGACGCTCGACCAGCGCGCGCGGCTGTTCGGCGCGGCGGGCGCGGACGCGATGCTCGTGTTTCGCTTTGACGCGCGCCTCGCCAACGTCACCGCCGAAGATTTCGTGCACGACTGGCTCGCGGACGCTTCTGGCGTCGTCACAGGCGAGGACTTCACCTTCGGCAAGGGGCGCGGCGGCAACGTCCGCGTCCTCGCGGAACTCGGCGCGGCGCAGGGGCTCGCGTGCGAGACCGTCGGCCCGGTCGCGCGCGACGGCGAACCCGTCTCGTCGAGCCGCATCCGCGAGGCGCTCCAGGCGGGCGACTGCGCGACCGCGACGCGCCTCCTCACGCGACCGTTCGCGATCGAAGGCGACGTCATGCACGGCGACAAGCGCGGGCGCGCGATCGGCTATCCGACCGCGAACATCGAGCTCGGCGGCTACCTCCGCCCGCGCTACGGGATTTATGCCGTGCGCGGACGGCTGCCCGATGGGCGCGTGCTCGACGGCGCCGCGAACCTCGGCGTGCGGCCGAGTTTCGATCCGCCCAAGGAACTGCTCGAGCCGTATTTCTTCGACTTCGACGGCGACCTGTACGGGCAGACCATCGAGGTCGAGCTTCACGCCCATCTCCGCGACGAGGCGAAGTTCGACAGCCTCGAAGCGCTCAGGGCGCGAATGGCGAAGGATTGCGACGAGGCGCGGCGCATACTCAGCCCCTCCCCTTCAGGGGAGGGGTAAGGGGTGGGGGGCGTGCGTCTGCACGCCAAAAAACTCTTCGGTAAGACACTCCCCGCCCCAACCCAGTTCTGCCTAGAGTCGGTTTCACTTAGCATGAAGCATAGCCTGAGTTTCTGAGGTAGTTGGCGCACTCGTCGGGGGCGAAGCGATCGAGCAGCGAGCCGATGCGGCGCCAGGTGTTTTCGG
>JACDGO010000196.1 GCA_013821585.1 Sphingomonadaceae bacterium | reverse complement strand
ATCTTGGCGAGCCATGCGTCGATCCGCCCGCCGGGGCCGAGCTTCGCCGCCATGCGTGCAACTGCGGCGGGGCGGAAGCGGTCCTGCCGCATTTCCTCGGCGCGGCTCCAGACGAGCTGGACCGGGCGCTGGAGCTTTTGCGCGAGAAGCGCGGCTTGCCCCGCGATCTCGGTTTCGTAGCGCCGCCCGAACGATCCGCCGATCATCATCGGGTGGATGGTGATCCGGCTCGCGTCGATCCCGGTCGCGCCCGCCGCCGCGGCGGCCGCGAAGCCGGGAACCTGCGTGCCGATCCATAGCTGCAGCTCGCCGTGCTCGATCGACGCTGTCGCGCACAGCGGCTCGATCGTGGCGTGGACCACGAGTCCGGCGCGATACTCGGCCGCGATCACCTGCGCTCCTTTGAACACCGCGCCGACGTCCCCCGCGCTCGCGATGCGCGTGCCACGTTCGAACGCGGCGTCGAGCGCATGGTCGATCGCGCGGTCGCCGGGGACGGCGCCCGTCGTCTCGAAGCGCGGCTTCATCGCCGCGATCGCGCGGTCGGCCGCCCACCAGTTGGTCGCGACCGCCGCGACCCAGCGTTCGGTCTCGACGACCGCGATCACCCCCGGCACGCGGTTCGCCGCCGCCTTGTCGACGCCTTTCAGCCGCGTGTCGCCGAGCGGCCCTTGCGCGATGCTCGCGAACACCATGTCGGGCAGGCGAATGTCGCCCGCGTAATTGACCGTTCCGTCGACCTTCGACGGCAGGTCGAGGCGCGGTAGCGACTTGCCCGTCAACCGGTTCTCGCGGCCGGTGCGAAGCGGGATGTCGTCGGGGAGCTTGTGGCCCGCCGCTTCGCCGGCGAGTTCTCCGAAGCGCAGCCTGTCATCGCCCCGCGTGACGAAGCCCCCGGCCGTGTCGCACGCGCGCCAGTCGGCGTCCCAGCGCGCAGACGCCGCCATGCATAGCAACGCGCGCGCCACGGCTCCCGCTTCACGCAGTCGCGTCTCGAATCCGCGCACCGAGGTCGATCCGCCCGTCACCATCAAGCCATGGCGGATCGCGCCCTGTTCGACCGCCCAGTGCGGCAGGCGCGATCCCTGCTCGGCCTCCCATTCTTCGGCGAAGAGCGTGTTGGCATAGAGCGGATTGGGCGGCGCGGGCTCGACCGCGACGGTGCGCCAGTCGGCCCCCAGCTCGTCGGCGACGATCTGCGGCAGCGTCGTCGTCACGCCCTGGCCCATCTCGGCCTGCGGCACGACCACAGTGACATGGCCGTCGGTGCCGATTTTCACGAAGGCGTTGAAGATATGCTCGCCCGGCGCGGCGATCAGGTTTGGCGCATAGGTTCGCGGCCACAGCGCCCAGCCGACGAGCAGCCCCACGCCCGCCCCGCCGCCGATCAGCAACCCGCGCCGGGTTATTCTGGGTGCTCGCGCCTCCGCCATCGGCGGCGGTCTAGGCGGGGAAACCGCTAAACTAAAGCCGTCCGTTGGTGAGCGCTTCCATGAAATGCCGCCGGCACAGCGCGACATAGCGGTCGTTGCCGCCGACCTCGACCTGCGCGCCCTCGCGCACCGCCTTGCCGCCCGCGTCGACGCGCAGGTTCATCGTCGCCTTGCGCCCGCATTCGCACACCGATTTCAGCTCGACGAGCGCGTCGGCGAGCGCGAGCAGCGCTGCGCTCCCCGGAAACAGTTCGCCGCGGAAATCGGTGCGCAGTCCATAGGCGAGCACCGGGATTCCCAAGGAGTCCGCGATCCCGGCGAGCTGGAGCACCTGCGCGCGCGTCAGCCACTGCGCCTCGTCGATCAGGACGCACGCAAGCGGCCGCGCGGCGTGTTCGGCTTCGACCGCCGCGCGCAGGTCGGTTTCGGGCGCGAACAAATTGGCCTCGGTGTCGAGGCCGATGCGCGAAGCGATGCGCCCCCGCCCGTCGATCGCGCCGGTCCACAGCATCGTGTGCATGCCGCGCTCGCGATAGTTGAAGTCCGCCTGCAAGAGCGTCGTCGACTTCCCTGCGTTCATCGAGGCGTAATAGAAATAGAGCTTGGCCATTAGGGGTTGAGGTCTGCGATGGTCATCGGGGCGTTCGCTCCGACCTCGCGAACGAGCTTCTTCTCGAACGAGCCGAAAGCGTCCGCGCCCACAGACGTCGCGATGTGGATCAAATCCTCCCAATCTCCGCGGGTTGCAAAGCGTTCGACAGCCCATCGCACCTCGGCGGCGTGAGCGATATTGGCTGTCGGCAGTCTAAGCAGCAACGCGACACTGCGCGCGATCTCCGCGCGCGTCATCCCGGCTATACTGCCAAGAGCCCAACCAAGTTCGGTGAGGACAGAGGTGCTCATGAAAAAGGGCTCGGCCAAGATCTCGTCCGCCTTGGGCGACTGGGCCGGATCGTCGCGCAATATCCAGCGCACGAGGACGTTCGTATCGAGCGCGATCACTTGAATCCGAACTTGCGCCTGAATTTTTTCGCCATTGCCAGCTCGACCGCTTTGTCGATGGCTTCCAGCGACAGGGGCGGGCCTTCGTACCGATAGAAAGACCGGATCTCTCGAACGGCATCCGCCACCGCTTGCGTCGCGGGCGTCGCACGCCGGCCGTTCTTGCGCCGTAGGATGACCTCGTTTTCCCGTTCAACGACATCGAATGCTTCACCGACGGAAAGGCCCATGCGTTCCCGCACATCTTTGGGAATGACGACCTGACCTTTCGCCGAAAGTCGTGTTTCCATATTCATGTAGGTAAGATGCGTCTTATTGCGGCGGGTGTCAATCGCCGGTCAAGTCCTGCGCCACCTTCGGCGCGCGCAGCAGCGCGTCGATATGGCCGCCCTCGTCGAAGCTCTCGTCGGCGAGGAATTTGAGCTTCGCGGCGTATTTGTTGTTCACCCGCCGCGCGACTTCGCTCTGGAGATAGGCGGTGTTTGTCCTGAGCGCCTTCAGCACCGACTCCTCGTCGCGGCCGAGCAGCGGCTTGGCGAACACCGTCGCGTGGCGCAGGTCGGGCGACATGCGGACCTCGGTGATCGAGACGAGGTGCGAGGCGAGCGTCTCGTCGTGCACGTCGCCGCGCGCGAGGATGTCCGAGAGCGCATGCCGCACCGCCTCGCCGACGCGCAACAGGCGGACCGAACGGGTTTCGGGCGTGACGGCGCGCATCTAGAGCGTCCGTTCGCGCTCCTCGACCTCGAAGGTCTCGAGGAAGTCGCCAGCCTTGATGTCGGTCGTCGCCTCGAGCGTGACGCCGCATTCGAGGCCCGCCTTGACCTCCGCGACGTCGTCCTTGAAGCGCCTGAGCGACGAGACCGAGCCGTTGTAGATGATGACGTCGTCGCGAGTGACGCGCGCCTTCAGATTCTTGCGGATCACGCCTTCGGTGACGAGCAGGCCTGCGGCCTTGCCGTGCTTGCCAGCCGGGAACACTTCGCGGATTTCGGCGCGGCCGACGACATGCTCGATGATCTCCGGCCCCAGTTCGCCCGCCATCGCGCCGCGAACCGCGTCGGTCAGGTGATAGATCACATCGAAATATTTGAACTCGACGCCGTCGCGCTTGGCGAGCGCGGCGGCCTTGGCGTTGGGGCGCACGTTGAAGCCGATCACCGGCGCGTTCGACGCTGCCGCGAGCAGTACGTCGCTTTCGGTGATCCCGCCGACGCCCGCGCTCAGCACGCGCGCCTTGATGAGGTCGGTCGAGATGCGGTTGACCGCGCCGACGATCGCCTCGACCGAACCCTGCACATCGGCCTTCACTACCAGCGGATATTGCAGCACCTTGGCGGCGGTCAGATTGGTGAACAGATTCTCCATGTCCACCGGCCCGGCGACGGTGCGCAGCTCGGTCGCGAGGTTGGCGCGATAGAGCGCGACCTCGCGCGCGCGCGCCTCGTTCTCGACGACCGACATCGGATCGCCCGCGCTCGGCACGCCCGACAAACCCAGCAGCTCCACCGGCGTCGACGGACCGGCTTCCTTGATCTGGCGCCCCTTGTCGTCGATCATCGCGCGAACCTTGCCGCTCTGCGCGCCGACGACAACGATGTCGCCGACGCGGAGCGTGCCACGCCGCACGAGCACGGTTGCGACCGAACCGCGGCCCTTGTCGAGCTTGGCTTCGATCACCGAGCCTTCGGCGGCGCGATCCGGATTGGCCTTCAATTCGAGCAGCTCGGCCTGAAGCAGGATCTTCTCGACAAGCGTGTCGAGGCCTGTCTTCGCGGTCGCGGAAACCTCGACGTCCTGGACGTCGCCTGACAGTTCCTCGACGATCACTTCGTACTGGAGCAACGCCTGGCGCACTTTGTTCGCGTCGGCCTCGGGCTTGTCGATCTTGTTAATCGCGACGATCATCGGCACGCCCGCCGCCTTGGTGTGGTTGATCGCCTCGATCGTCTGCGGCTTGATCGAATCGTCCGCGGCGACGACGAGCACGACGATGTCGGTGATGTTCGCGCCGCGCATCCGCATCGCGGTGAACGCCTCGTGGCCCGGCGTGTCGAGGAAGGTGATCTTCTCACCTGACTTCACCGTCACCTGATAGGCGCCGATGTGCTGGGTGATGCCGCCCGCCTCGCCGCGCACGACGTCGGTGCCGCGCAGCGCGTCGAGCAGCGAGGTCTTGCCGTGATCGACATGGCCCATGATCGTGACGACCGGGGGTCGCGGCTGGAGCGTCTCTTCGGCGTCGACGTCGGTCGAAACGTCGATCTCGACGTCGCTTTCCGAAACGCGCGTGACGTTGTGGCCGAATTCGGTCACGAGCAGCTCAGCCGTATCCTGGTCGATGGTGTCGCCCATCGCCGACGGCTGGCCCATCTTGAACAGCGCCTTGATCAGGTCGCTGCCGCGCTCGGCCATGCGGTTGGCGAGTTCGCCGACGGTAATGTGGTCGGGGACGACGACGTCGCGGACCTGTTTGGCTTGCGGTTGGCCGCTACCGTGCGCGCGGCGCTCTTTTTCGCGCGCGCGCTTCAGCGCGGCGAGCGAGCG
>JACDGO010000195.1 GCA_013821585.1 Sphingomonadaceae bacterium | reverse complement strand
ACACGAAGCCGCGCTTGCCCTCGGCGTCGATGGTCTCCCCGCATAGCCGCCCCGGCATCTGGCGGACATATTTGTCGCGGGTCGCGAACAGCCCGACATAGGGCCCACCAAACTGCAACCCGACCCCGATCGACTGGCCCTCGCCGACCACGATGTCCGCCCCCATCTCGCCCGGCGACTTGAGCGCGCCAAGCGATAGCGGTTCCGTGACCACCACGACCAGCAGCGCCCCCTTGGCGTGGCATCGCGCGGCCAGTTCGGACATATCCACGATCCGCCCGAGGATGTCGGGATATTGGACGACAACGCAGCTCGTCTCGTCGTCGATCACGCCTAGCAGGCGCGCCTGGTCAGTCTCCGCCGTCAGCTCCGGCAGCACGGTTTCCAGCACGTCGCCGGTGAACCGCGCCATCGTCCGAGCCACCGCGACACAATGGGGGTGCAACCCGCCCGACAGGATCGCCTTGCTCCGTCGCGTGATCCGCCGCGCCATCACGATCGCTTCCCAACAGGCGGTCGAGCCGTCGTACATCGACGCGTTGGCGACCTCGCAGCCATATAGCCGCGCGACCTGGGTCTGGAACTCGAACAGCACCTGTAGCGTGCCCTGCGCGATCTCCGGCTGATAAGGCGTGTAGGAGGTCAGGAACTCGCCGCGCTGGATCAGGTGATCGACGCTGGCGGGGATATGGTGCCGATAAGCGCCGCAGCCGAGGAAGAACGGCGCGTCCCCCGCCGCGAGGTTGCGCCTCGCGAGCGCCGCGAGCTGACGCTCTACCGCCATTTCCGAGGCATGATCGGGCAGCCCCTCGATCGTCCCGGTCCGCCGCGCCGCTTCGGGCACATCGACGAACAGGTCGTCGATCGACGCCGCTCCGATCGCGGCCAGCATCGATCCCCGATCGGCATCAGTCAGCGGCAGATAGCGCATCAGGCGGACAGGCCCGCCACGAACGCCTGGTAGGCGGCCTCGTCCATCAGCCCGTCGAGCTCGCTCTTGTCGTCGAGCACCAGCGTGAAGAACCAGCCGTCGCCTTCGGGGGCTGTATTGACCAGCGAGGGGTCGCCTTCGAGCGCCGGATTGCCCTCGCTGACCGTTCCCGAGACCGGCGAATAGACGTCCGACGCTGCCTTGACCGATTCGACCACTGCGGCGTCGCCGCCCTTTTCGAGCTTGGTCCCCGACGCGGGCACTTCGAGAAAGACGATGTCGCCGAGCTGTCCCTGCGCATAGTCGGTGATGCCGACGGTCGCGGTCTCGCCGCTCGCGTCGACCTCGATCCACTCGTGATCCTCGGTATAATAGCGGGTCATTTGACCACTCCCTTGCGGTGATAGCGGTGGGGGACGAACGGCATCGGCGCGACGGTCGCGGACAGCCGCTTGCCGCGCACGTCGATTTCGAGGGACGCGCCGGGCGTGGCGTGCGCGGCGGAGACATAGCCCATCGCGATCGGCGCCTGCAGCGTCGGCGAGAAGCCGCCCGAGGTGACTTTGCCGGCCAGCTTTTCGCCCGCGTAAATGTCCGCGCCCTCGCGCGCGGGCTGGCGGCCTTCGACGTTCAGGCCGATGCGCTTGGCGGGCGGGCCATCCTTCAAATGCCGGAGGATGCGTTCCTCCCCCGGAAAGCCGCCGCCCTCCCGCCGCCGCTTCTGGATCGCGAAGGTCAGCCCCGCCTCGACCGGATCGACGCGCCTATCGAGATCGTGCCCGTAGAGCGGCAGCCCCGCTTCGAGCCGCAGCGAATCGCGCGCGCCGAGGCCGATCGCCTTGACCTCGGGTTGCTCACACAGCTTCGCCGCGAGCGCCTTGGCCTGGTCGGCGGGAATCGAAATCTCGAACCCGTCCTCGCCTGTGTAGCCCGAGCGGCTGATCCACAGATCGCCGAATGCAGCGGCCTCCATGAAATACAGCGCCTCGACGCCGGGAACGACGCGCGACAGCGCGGTCACGGCTTCCGGCCCCTGTAGCGCGAGCAGCGCGCGGTCCTCCATGTGATTGAGTGTGATCGCGTCGGGCAAATGCTCGCGAAGATGCCCGATGTCCTCGTTCTTCACCGCGCCGTTGACGACGACATAGACGCCGTCCGCGCGGGTCGTGACCATCAGATCGTCGAGGATTCCGCCGTTCTCATCGAGCAATAGCGAATAGCGCATCCGCCCTTCGCCGAGGCCGATGATGTCGCCGGGCAATAAAGTCTCCAGCGCTTCAGCCGGGCGGTCGCCGCTGATGAGCAACTGCCCCATGTGCGAAACGTCGAACAGCCCGGCATGTTCGCGCGTCCAGAGGTGCTCGGCGATGATACCTTCATACTGGATAGGCATCGCATAACCCGCGAACGGAACCATCCGCGCGCCCTGGGCACGGTGCCACGCGTCGAGTGGGAGCGCTTCTGCCGGGTCGTCCATCACGCTTCGAGCCTTTCCGTACAGAATTGCAGCGTCCGGCGAACCGGCGCTGCCCCCTCTGTCACGGAAACCTGAGAGCTTTCCCCCGGGATCGGTCCGGAGTTACCCCTTCGGTGGCCGCCGCCGAAACGGAGACGCTTTCCAGAGTGGCCTCAAAACGTCCGCGCGGTCCGGTGGCCTGAGAGATTCCGGGGCGGTTGCTCCTTCGGCGGCCGGTGAACCCGGCACTCTCCCGCGCGGCCGCCCCTTGCGGGAAGGCTTTGACCGCGATGGGCGAGTGCTTGATTCGTGTCAACCGACCGCACAAAGCACCGCGCATGAAACACGCGCTCCCCGTCACCCGCGAACAGGATTTCGCCGCCTGGTATCAGACGGTCATCGCCGAGGCCGACCTCGCCGAGGAGAGCGGGGTTCGCGGCTGCATGGTGATCCGCCCGTGGGGCTACGGCATCTGGGAGCGCATCCAGCGCCTGCTCGACGACCGGATCAAGGCGACGGGGCACGAGAATTGCTATTTTCCGCTGTTCATCCCGCTTTCCTACTTCGAAAAGGAGGCCGAGCACGTCGAGGGCTTCGCCAAGGAGATGGCGGTCGTCACGCACCACCGGCTGATCGGCGACGGCAAGGGCGGACTGGTGCCCGATCCGTCGGCGAAGCTGGAAGAGCCGCTCGTCGTCCGCCCGACCAGCGAGACCGTGATCGGCGCGGCGTTCGCGCGCTGGATCCAGTCGTGGCGCGATCTGCCCGTGCTCATCAACCAATGGGCGAACGTCGTACGCTGGGAAATGCGCACGCGCATGTTCCTGCGCACGAGCGAATTCCTCTGGCAGGAGGGGCACACCGCGCACGCCAGCGCCGAAGAAGCGCGCGAAGAGACTTTGAGGATGCTCGAGGTCTATCGCAGCTTCGTCGAGGAGTGTCTGGCGATACCCGTCGTCGCGGGCGAGAAACCCGAGAACGAACGCTTTCCCGGCGCTGTCGCCACCTACAGCATCGAAGCGATGATGCAGGACGGAAAGGCCCTCCAGGCGGGCACTTCGCACTTCCTCGGCACCAATTTCGCCAAGGCGCAGAACATCCGCTTCCAGAATTCGGAAGGGGAGTTCGAATTCGCCAACACGACGAGCTGGGGCGTTTCCACGCGCATGATCGGCGGCGTCATCATGGTCCACGGCGACGACGACGGCCTGCGCGTGCCGCCGAGGATCGCGCCGTGGCAGGTGGTGATCGTGCCGATGCTCCGCGACGCGCCCGAGGACGAGGCGGTCGTTAGCTATTGCCGCGAATTGCAGGCAGAGCTGGCAAGGTTGTCGGCGTTCGGCGAACCCGTCCGCGCGCTCCTCGATCTCAAGCCCGCGAAAGCCGCGACCAAGCGCTGGGGCTGGGTCAAGAAAGGGGCGCCTCTCGTCATCGAGGTCGGCGGGCGCGACGTTGCTGGCGGCAACGTCTCGGTCATACGCCGCGACCGGCTGTATCGGGAGGACGGCAAGCTCGACAGCGCCATTGAGGCGCGCGAGGCCTTTATCGGGCAGACGGCGATGATGCTCGAAGAGGTTCAGGCATCGCTCCACGCCCAAGCCCGCGCCCGCCTCGACGCGAACATCTCCCGCAACGTGACCGACTTCGCCGGCCTCGAACGTGCGTTCTCGAACGATGCGAAGATCCCCGGCTGGGCCGAAGTGCAATGGTCGCGGCCCACAGGAGCGACCCTCGATGCGGTGAGCGAGCGGCTGAAGGCGCTGAAGCTGACGCTCCGCAACGCGCCGATCGATGCGCTCGCGGCGGACGGCGTCTGTGTTTTCTCAGGCGAGCACGCTGTCGAGCGCGTTCTGGTCGGCCGCGCTTACTGATCGATCGCGGGGAAAGGCCGGTCGCGTGTCACGCGGCGCGCCTCGAACCCCAGCGGACGGCACAGCTTGCCGAGCGCCTCTTCGGCCAGACGCCGCGCGGTCGTGATCTTGCCGCCGAACACGCTGAGCAGCGGCGGGCCTGCGGTGTCCAGCTCGAGCACATAGTCGCGCGTGATCGCTTTCGCGTCGCTCGCCCCGTCGTCGTAGAGCGACCGGACACCCGACCAGGTCGCGGTAACGTCGGCCGTATCGATCTGCTTGACGAAATAGCGGTTCGCCGCCGCGAGCAGATAGGCGGTTTCGGCTTCATCGATCCCGGCGTCCTCGGGCCGATCGACGGGAACATCGGTCGTGCCGATCGCGGTGAACGCGCCGCGCCAGGGGACCGCGAACGCAACGCGCCGATCGGGTTGCTGGAGCATATAGGCGTGGTCGCCGTCATAGAGCCGCGGCACGACGATGTGGCTGCCCTTGACCAGCCGCACGCCCGCGCGCGCGTTGACGCCGAGCAACTTCAGCGTCTCCGCGACCCAGGGGCCGGCCGCGTTGACGAGCGCGCGCGCCTCCACGATGCGGCCGCCCGTCAGCGCCGCGCGCCACACATCGCCATCGCGCCGCGCCGATAGGAGCGCGGTGTGGGTCGCGATCTCCGCGCCGTTCGCGGCGGCGTCGACGGCGTTGGCGCGCGTCAGCCCGGCGTCATCGGCATAGCCGTCGGAATAGACGAAGCCCTTGGTGAACTCGCGCTTG